>JBEKTM010000016.1:0-20627 GCA_049516035.1 Dehalococcoidia bacterium | reverse complement strand
TCTCAAAGCACATCTGGAAGCGTCCATAGCTACATTTCCAGCGCCGAATACTGCCACCCGTCTCCCCACTTGTATAGGAGTATCATACTCGGGGAAGCGATATGCCTTCATCAGGTTTGTCCGGGTAAGAAATTCGTTGGCAGAATAGATGCCACTCAGGTTCTCTCCGGGGATATCCAGAAACATAGGCGCCCCTGCCCCGGGAGCTAAAAAAACGGCATCAAAGCCGTTTCCCAGAAGCTCATCTACAGTAGCTATTTTGCCGATAACATGATTAAGCTTGATGTCCACACCCAGTGACTTCACATAACCGACCTCACCCTGAACTATTATCTTGGGCAACCTAAACTCAGGAATGCCGTACATCAGTACCCCACCGGCCACGTGCAGTGCCTCCAAAATGGTCACCTTGTATCCAAGCTTTGCCAGATCAGCGGCACAGGTCAGACCTGCTGGCCCGGAGCCAACTATAGCCACTTTCCTATCATTGAAGCTTATTTGCCCCTTTTGTTGCTCCCTGATATCCGGGTGAGCTCTTTCCCAATCAGCCACGTAACGCTCCAAGCGTCCGATGGCAATGGGCGCTCCTTTCTTAGCTAAGATGCACGCCTGTTCACATTGCGTCTCTTGCGGGCAGACTCGCCCGCAGATGCCGGGCAGGCTGTTCTTATCCTTGAGTATCCTTACCGCTTCGGGCATATTATCATCAAGGACAGCCTTGATAAAACCGGGGATATATATCCCCACCGGGCAGCCATCAGTACAGGGGTGCTTGGGATCCTGGAGACAGCGGCTTGCCTCGGCTTTAGCCTGCTCAGTGCTGTAACCCAAGGCAACTTCATTAAAGTTCTTACCCCGCGTCTTGGGGTCTTGCTTTGTCATTGGCTCTCTGTTGAGATTCACTTTAGCCATGTATGTTGCTCAGGCCTCCATTCAAGAACACTTACCCATTTGAGCCTGCCACTGCTCAAAAGAGTGTTTTTCCTCATTAAGATAAGTACGTTGCCGGGCAAAGAGTAAGTCCCAATCTACCTGATGCCCGTCAAAATCAGGCCCGTCCACACAAGCAAACTTGGTTACGCCACCAACGGATACCCGGCAGCAGCCACACATACCCGTGCCATCAACCATTATTGGATTCAGACTGACAATAGTCTTCACCCCGAAAGGCTTGGTAGTCTGGGCACAGAACTTCATCATGATGCTCGGACCAATGGCAATGACTCGATCAACCTTTTCCCCACTCTCAAGCAATTTCTTCAGTGGCTCGGTTACCACACCTTTGCGACCATACGTGCCATCATCAGTAGTAACTATTAGCTGGTGACTGACACTGCGTAGCTTATCTTCCCAGAAGAGTAAGTCCTTGCTCCGTGCTCCCAAAATGGAGATAACCTTGTTTCCTTTCTCCTTCAGTGCCCTGGCAATCGGTGTTATTGGAGCAGCACCGACCCCTCCCGCAACGCAGACTACGGTACCGAATTTATCAACATGCGTTGGTACACCAAGGGGGCCAACAAAGTCAGCAATGGAGTCACCGGCTTTCAGCAACGCCAGTCTACAGGTTGTCGCTCCCACTTCCATGAACACCACGCTAACACTGCCCTTTTCCCTATCCCAGTCAGCAAGCGTCAGCGGAATACGCTCTCCCCTTTCATCAATCCTGACGACAACAAACTGCCCCGCCTGTGCCTTTTTAGCAATTGCCGGTGCTTCGATTTTGAACAGATGAATTTTCGTCGCTAAAGTCTGTCTAGAAATAATCCGAAACAATTGGTGGACTCCGTCCTAATTTCCTAGCTAAATAAAGCTTCCACTTGAGCTAGGATTTGCTCATCAGTGAAGTGGTGCATGGAAATAGCCCCTGAGGGGCAGGCAGCACCACAGGTGCCGCAACCCTTGCACACTGCTTCATTGATATGAGACACTCTCTTCCCATCTCTAGGCTGAAGCTCAATAGCCTGAAATGGGCACAAAACTTCGCAAACCCCACAGCCTGAGCATTCGTCCTCATTCACAAATGCATTTATCGCCTCAGCCTTGACAAAGCCCATTCTCAGGGGACCAGCTGCTTTTGAAGCAGCAGCATAGGCTTGGGAAATTCCTTCAGTTACATCAGTAGGCCAGCGTGCTGAGCCACAGATATAAATTCCGTCCATGGCAAACTCTACAGGGCGGAGCTTTAAGTGTGCTTCCAAGAAGAAACCAAACTCATCTAAGGAGACTTTAAGCATTTTGGAGATATCTTGGTTATCCTCGGCAGGGATAAGAGGAGTAGTTAAAACAAGCATGTCACAGGGAAGTTCTATTTCCCTTCTCCATAATTCATGATACACCTTTATCTTTTCAACCTTCTTATCTCCGATAACTTCGGGGGGCTTTTCTAAGCTATATCTAATGAATCTGACTCCTAGCTCCATGGCTTTTCTATAATAGGTCTCGAAGTCTACACCATAAGTCATGAGGTCTCGGTGCAATATCCAGACCTTTGCCTTTGGATTAGCCTCCTTAATAAGGAAGGCGTTTTTAATTGCCGTCATGCAGCAGATTCTGCTGCAATAAGTTCTCTCAGGAACCCGGGCTCCCACACAATTAATCATCACAATATTCTGACCTACGGGTTCCCCTTTCTTCATCCGCTCCTCTAGCTCCAGTTGAGTGATCACATTGGGCATCTTCCCATAGCCATATTGACCCGCCGGTTTTAGCGGCTCGGCTCCGACAGCTACTATAATTGTACCCACAGTGAATTGGTTCTCATTGCCCTTTCCATCCAGAGTGACATTGAAGTTACCTATAAAGCCGGTTACTTGTTTTACTTTGGACGAGAGATGAGTCTTAATCTTAGGATGTTTCTTAACCTGCTCAACAAGTGGTTTGACCAATTTCACTGCCTCTTTATTCGTGGGAAAGAGTTTATTAATACTGCGAAGAAGTCCACCGAGCTCTGACTGTTTCTCCACCAAATGGACATCAAAACCCTGGTTGGCTAAGTTTAAGGCTGCCTCCATTCCAACAACTCCTCCACCAATCACTAACGCCGCAGGAGCCACTTTCATTTCAATCTCTTCCAATGGCTGCAACAACCTGGCTTTGGCCACTCCCATTCTTATCAGGTCTTTGGCTTTTTCCGTAGCTTTCTCAGGCTCGCGCATATGCACCCAGGAGCATTGGTCTCTTATGTTAACAAACTCGAAAAGATATTTGTTTAAGCCTGCTTCTTCACAAGCAGCTCGGAAGAGTGGTTCATGGGTTCTGGGAGTACAGGAAGCTACTACGACCCGATTTAAATTGTATTCCTTTATCCCTTTCTTAATTGCTGAAATCCCTTCCTCAGAACAGGTGAATAAATTGCGTTCAGCATGCACTACGTTTGGTAGCTGTTTGGCATATTCCACAACGTCCGGGACGTTGACATATGCTCCAATATTTATGCCACAATGACAAATAAAAACTCCGATACGAGGATGAGAAAGATCTTTTTCTTCCATGGCCCTTACTTGCCTCCTGTTATAGCTTCAGCTGCTCTGCCCGCTGCTCCTGAAGCCTGGGTTACAGAATCCGGAATATCCCGCGGACTATGGACATAACCACAGGCAAAAATGCCCGGCCTTGTAGTATCCAGCGGTTGTACCAATTTATCTGGAATCTTTACAAAGCCATCTTCGTCTAACTCTACACCTAGTATTTTCGCCAATCCTTCGGTGATTTGAGGAACCATAGCTTGGGCAAGAACCACCAGTTCCGCCTCGAAGCACTTTACTTCTCCGCTGATGGTTTCCTCATACCAAATAATAGGGTTATCATTCTCAGGGTTGACTTCAATCCTACCAGGACGCCCTCTGATATAAGTCACATTGTATTCCTTTTTAGCCCTGGCAATGTATTCCTGGAACCTTTTACCAACAGCCCTCATATCCATGTAGAAAATGGTGGATTTTGTCCCAGGATGATGCTCAAAAGCTAGCATTGCCTCCTTAGTGGCATGCATGCAACAGACACTGGAGCAATAAGCTTTATTCCTGAAATCACGAGAGCCGACACACTGGATAAAAGCTATATTCTCAGGTATCCTGCCATCCGAAGGACGCTTAAGTGCTCCCATAGTGGGTCCCGAGGCAGCAGTAAATCTCTCAAATTCCATGGCAGTAAGCACATTCTTTATTTTCCCATAGCCATATTCTGTCAGTGATGAAATATCGTATAAGCCAAGTCCTGAAGCGACGATTATCGCGCCTACTTCTAGTGTAATGGCCTCATCTTTCATCGTATAGACTATCGCTTTGGGTTCACATCGCCGTTCACATTCATGACACTCTATACACCCCTCGATTTGTCCAGCCAGACAGCGTGAAGCTTCCTCTCCGGCTTCCTCTGGAGAATATCCCAAAGCCACTTCACGGAAGTTCTGCACTCTCTCTTTAACAGCTTCTTCTCTCATCTCCACCTTATTTCTGGAAGGAAAACGTTTTTTGCACTCCTTTATCTCTTCCTCGGACAATTTCTCTGGTTCCTTCCTGGGTTCTTCACCCACAAGAGGTTGCCCAGTCAAGTATTGGTGGATAGAGCGAGCTGCTTTTTCCCCTGCTGCAATAGCATCAATCACAAAAGCAGGCCCAGTCACCACATCACCCCCAGCAAATATTCCTTTAATATTGGTCGCCCCTGTCTTGGCATCAATTTCTATCGTACCTCTCTTAGAAAGTAAAACTCCCAACTCCTTGACAAAATCTGTTTCGGGAGCCTGTCCTAATGCCGCAATCACTGTATCCACAGGGATAGTGAATTCAGAACCCTTAATGGGGATGGGGCGAGGACGTCCACTGGCATCTGGTTCTCCAAGCTTCATCCGCACACATTCCATTTTGGCAAGTTTTTTGTTCTCGGCAGAGAAGCGGTTGGGAGTGGTCAGGAACTCAACCTTCACCCCTTCCTTTTCCGCTGCTGTTACTTCTTCCTCGGAAGCTGGCATCTCACTGCGCGAACGACGATAAACGATGGTTACTTCTTTTGCTCCTAGCCGCTTTGCTGTGCGGGCACAATCGATAGCTGTATTACCTCCACCAATCACCGCGACTTTCTTTCCCACATTCACCTTCTTACCGAGACTTACATCACGGAGAAAGCCTATTCCCTCCATCACTCCGGCAATATCTTCGCCCTCCACTCCAAGTTTCATACCGCCGTGCGCTCCCACACCGACAAAAATAGCGTCGTAGTTTTTCTTCAATTTTTCGAGGGTAATATCTTTACCAACCTGAACGCCTGTTTTTATCTCCACGCCAAGCTTTTGTATGTAGCCTATCTCCTGGCGTAGAATTTCCTTGGGAAGGCGATATTCGGGTATGCCGACACGAAGCATACCTCCGGGTTCAGGAAGAGCTTCAAAGATCGTTACATTGTGACCCTTTAGGGCAAGGTCATTAGCAGCAGCCAGACCTGCCGGACCTGCACCTACAATCGCTACCTTTTTATCTGTTTTGGCCACTACTGGAACTTCAAGTTCTTCGATATTCCATTGGTCCCCGGGAACTCTCTTAAGGTCGCGGATACACAATGGCTCATCTATTTGCCCACGATTACAGGCTTCCTGGCAAGGGGCATAGCATACCCGCCCAACACTTGCAGGTAGGGGATTTGTCTCTCTTATAAGCTTATAAGCTGCTTTGTACTGTCCTTCAGCAATGAGCTTGATGTACCCAGGCACATTAGTATGGACAGGGCAAGCATCCATACAAGCCGTTTTACAGGGGCGCTCCTCTCTTTTATCTATAACACATTTTTTAGGAACAGCCTGCGGAAAGTACAGGTATATGGCCTTTCTGTTTGCAATCCCCTGATCAAATTCGTTTGGTATGATCACGGGGCATCCTTCCACACAAAGGCCACATCCCGTACATTTATTCCAATCAACAAAAGATGCCTTTTTCCTTATCTTAACCTTGAACTTCCCTATTCCTCCCGAGACTTTTTCCACTTCAGAATAAGTTAAGAGCTCTATATTATGATGGGAACTGGCCTCAATCATCTTGGGGGCAAGGATACACATGGCACAATCATTAGTGGGGAAGGTCTTATCCAGTTGTGCCATACGTCCCCCGATGCTGGGCGACTTTTCTACTAAATATACCTTAAAACCCATATTGGCTAGGTCAAGCGAAGCCTGAATCCCAGCTATACCACCACCGATTACTAGTACCGATTTACGTCCATTTTCACTGTTACTCATCATTACTCTCCATTACTTTTCCATGGCATTTGCTACCAGATTTGCCAAATCCATTATCTCAATCTTCGGAGTTGATCGATGCTCTTCTCCTTTATCCACCATGGCACATCTGAAATGCGTCTGGCATTTAGGGCAAGCAGTTATGAGTAACTCTGCCCCTGTCTCCACCGCTTCACATAACCTTTCAGCCCTTATCATGTTGGAATACGAGTCACAATTGGTAAAAGCACTGGTGCCACAGCAAATGGACTCCAATCCACTGTGTTTCATCTCAACCAGTTCAATGCCAGGAATTGACTCGATCACCTTCCGTGGGGCATCATACACACCTAAATGCCTTCCTAACCGACAAGGGTCCTGATAGGTGACTTTTTTCTTGATTTCCTTAAATTTTACTCCATTTTGCCCTATCTTTTCCGCCAATAATTCGGAGATATGCTGCACTTCGCAACCCAAATCCACATAATTGGGGTAGTCTAGTTTGAATGTGCGATAACCTTCAGGACAGGAAAAAACTATCTTTTTGACCCCTGCCTTCTTAATTTGGGTAGCATTATGCACGGCCAGTTTCTTAAATGTCTCTATATCGCCAGTCCAAAGTGCATCATGACCGCAGCATCTTTCATCAGGAAGCAACTTGGGCTCGATCCCCAGCAAGTTCAAGGCCTTGAGGCTTGCCTTGGTTATGTCAAGAGCATTGAATGCAATGTCCTCAAAGATGGGCGCAAAATATGGAGCACATCCTACCCAGAGAAGAACGTCGCTGTTTTCTGAAACACGATATTCCTTAGAAAGCCATTCCAACCTCTTTTGCTTAATAACGGGGCTTGTCATAAGTCGCTGTAAGGATTGTAGTTGTCCCGAGTGGGCACAAACTCCATGTTGTCCATTGTCTTGGGCCATGCTTCTGGCTTTTCGTACAAAGATGGGAAAATCAATATCGCTAGGACATTCTTTTTGGCACGTATAGCAAGTCAGGCAAGAAAAGAGCTCTCGATTTAACAACAGCTCATCCCCAAAGCCCAGAAGAGCATTCTCAATCATCTGTCGTGGAGAGAAAGATGAATCATATCTAGCGACGGGACATATGCTCGTACACTTGCCACATTCCAGACAGTAATAAGTCTTGGTTTCTTTAATAATATCCTCTAAGTTCACGCCAGAGCCTCCGTTTTTGCTTTAAAAGGTGAAGGGCCTATTTTCTTGAGTTGCTCCACCATTTCTTTGATTATCCGAGCAAACACTACTCCTTCAGATGCAGCCACCAACTCGCGCCTGAAGCGTTCATCCTCCAGACCAAGCACATGAAGCACCTTTCTTAATTTGTCAACAGTGGCATCACATTTCACCGGGCCATCGATATAGTGGCAATCGCTATGATGACAACCGGCAACGAGCACTCCATCAGCGCCACCCTCAAAGGCCTTCAGTATGTATATAGGATTCACCATGCCACTACACATTACCCTTATAATCCTGACATTCGGTGGATAATGAACACGACTTGTTCCAGCTAAATCGGCAGCAGCGTAAGTGCACCAATTGCAGCAAAAAGCAACGATTTGAGGTTCGAATTCAGCCATCAGGACACCTCCGTCAAGGCAGCAACTTCAGCCAATATCTCATCTTGGGTGAAGTGTTTTATTGATATTGCACCTGTCGGGCAGACGACAGCGCAGGCTCCACAACCTTTGCATAGAGTCTCATTTATACTGGAAACTAACTTCCCGTTCTTACTAGTGACCTTAGGAGCATGAAAGGCGCAGATTTCTTCACAGCGTCCACAGCCATGGCAGATGTCTTCATCTATGGTAGATATGGCGGCTTCAGTTGTAACTACGCCTCTACTTATCAAAGATAATGCTTTGGCTGCTGTTGCTTCAGCTTGCGCTACAGTATCAGGAATATCTCTCGGGCCCTCACAGCAACCGGCGATAAAAATGCCGTCCGTTGGAGTAGCCACAGGGTCGAGTTTGACATGTCTCTCCAAGAAGAAGCCATCTGCTCTGCGGTTGATGTTGAAAAGGCTCCCCACTTTTTCAACGTCGGAACGTGGTTCCAAAGCACAGCACAAGATAACCATATCCACAGGGAGCCGTATCATTTTCCCCAAGAGAGTATCTTCACTGACTACAACCAACTTCCCTTTCTCTTCATCAGTCAGGGCTTCGTCTGTAATTTTGGCCACCTTCCCCCGTATGAAATTAACCCCCTCCTCGGAACAGCGTTTATAGAATTCCTCATAGCCTTCACCGAAGCAGCGCATGTCAATGTAGAATTGATACACATCGGCTTTGCTGAGCTCTTTTGCCAGGTGGGCATATTTAAGCGCATACATACAGCAAACTCGGGAGCAATACTCATGATAATTTTTGTCGCGACTGCCAACGCAGTGTACAAGAGCTATCCTTTCCGGCTCCCGACCGTCCTTCAATAGAATCTTACCTTCAGTGGGCCCCGCGGCACAGGTCATCCTTTCAAAGTGGAGCCCCGTTAGTACATTATCGTATTTCCCATATCCATATTGAGATATCACAGAGGGATCAAACTGGTCGTACCCGGTGGCTACGATTATCGTGCCCACATCAAGCTCCACAATCTGATCAGTTTGCTTGAGAAGAGTCTCCTGGGTTATAGCTTGGGCTTCACAAACTTTTATACAGGCTCCGCACTTCTTGCCATCTGATTTGATGTAAGCACAAAGGTCAGGGTCTACTACTGCAAGATGGGGAATAGCTTGAGCAAACGGAATATAGACTGCCTTTCTTTTGGCTAAGCCCATTTCAAATTCGCTATCGGTCTTCCAGGGGCATTTCTCCTCACACACGTTGCAGCCAATACATTTGCTCTCATCTATATGCCTAGCCTTTTTTCTCACCTTAACCTTGAAATTGCCTATAGAGCCCAAGACCTCCTCTACTTCGCTATAAGCCAGAAGTTCGATAAATGGATGATGCCCGACGTCAGACATTTTGGGAGTAAGAATACATTCGGAGCAATCCAAGGTGGGGAAGGTCCTATCAAGCTGTATCATATGCCCACCGATCGATGGGTCCTTTTCTATCAGGTAGACCTTGTGATGGCCATCAGCGATATCCAGGGCGGCCTGCATCCCCGCGATGCCACCACCGACAACCAGTACGTTAGGATTAAGCGGTACTTCCTTAACAACAAGGGGCTCCTGACGATAGACTCGCTTTACTGCCGCCCGCACCAAATCCTTGGCCTTCTTAGTAGCCAATTCCTTGTCGTCATGAACCCAAGAGCAGTGTTCTCGGATGTTGGCGTGTTCGTATAGATAAGGATTTAGTCCACCGTCCGCAACAGCTTTGCGGAAGGTAGGCTCGTGCATCCGTGGAGAACAAGAAGCAACTACAACTCGATTTAGCCCTAGTTGTTTAATATCATTCTTGATGAAATCCTGCCCTGGGTCAGAACACATATACCTGTACTCGCGGGCAATCACCACAGAAGGCAAGGTTGCTGCGTATTTCGCTACCTCTTTTACATCTACCGTACCAGCAATATTCAACCCACAATGACAGATGTAAACACCGATCTTTATTTCTTCCATTTCATCACTCCATTTATGTTACATTGCTTCAGCAACGAGCCCGCTGATATCTTTAACCTGCATAGTCTCTGCCTTGCCCATGGAGAGTACACTATCTCGGTAGTTGAGACCACAATAAGGGCAAGCTACAGCTATTATATCAGCGCCTTTCTCTGCGGCTTGTCCTACCCTTATGTCAGAGAACCTTTCCCCTTTCGGGGTATCCATCCAGATTCTACCACCACCACCGCCACAACAAAGACCATTCTCGCGAGCATCAGGGAATTCTATTAATTCCAGGCCGGGAATGCTTTGCAGAATCTTCCTTGGCTCATCATAGATATCATTGTGTCTCCCCAAATAACAAGGGTCGGAATAGATTACCTTTTTATTTATGTTCTTAGAGAGCTTCAATTTCCCCTTCTCGATAAGTGAAGCCAGGTATTGGGTGATATGAATTACTTCGAATTTGCCTCCAAGCTCAGGATACTCATTTTTGAAAGTGTGGTAGCAGTGTGGCGAGGAAACTACCACAGTTTTGACACCATTACTGGTAAACAGATTAATGTTGTTTTGGGCCAGACTTTGAAACGTATCTTCATACCCGGCTTTTCTAATTGCCTCGCCACAGCATTTTGCTTCAGTGCCTATAAGGCCATAATCAATCCCAAGCTTATTGAAGATTGTGGCCGTAGAACGAGCTGCTATTTTGAAATCAGGGTCATAGGACGGAACACAGCAAGGGAAATAAAGTATTTCAGTGCCTGTCGCAAAATTCTTTACCCCAAGGTCCTTAGCCCAGTCATTTCTCTTTTCCGCTGCTTCACCAAGTGGATTACCTACACCAGCGATGTTCTTAGCCGAAATTCTCAGGGCATCAGGGACAACACCGATACCCAAGCCAGCTACGGCTCGGCGTATAGCCCTCATAACATCTATTATTTCGACGCCTCGGGGACAGCGCTGGACACAGGCTCGGCAAGTAACACAAGTCCAGACATCCTCACTACCAAAATCAACTGCCCCAAGCTGAGCTTCATGCATGATGCGGCGAACGAGAAAACTTCGAACCAAATTCCAGGGACAAATACCGGTGCACAGACCACATTGGTAACACAATTTGAGAGGTTCGCCACCAGCCTCGAGGATCACGTCTATAGCTTCTTTGTAAGGACCTAACACTTCCATTTTTACATTTACCTCGACTCTTTATATTTAGTTATAAAAAAAGGTGGCCCTACAAACACATTGTAACCACCCTTTTTCTCCATAATGTAGATTTAGCACGGCTGGGTAGTATAACAAACCCTCCCCGAAAAAGCAAACCTTTTGTACTGACTGACTTTCTTAATTCCGGCAACTCCTGCGGTAAGTTATTTCCATTAAATATGCCCTGAATATTATCCTTATATCTCAGCTTCAGCAGAAAATTTATCTTTTGTGGGACATCCCTCGTTACGAGGTTGCCGGAGAGCAGACAAGGCTCTCACGTCCCTTAAGGGGGCTTTATTATTTTATGCCACGTTCAGTTGTTATTGAGCCCAATACTCCGTTGATTAATCGAGGCGAGGCATCGCTCCCAAATTCTTTGGCTAACTCTACAGCCTCATTTATAGCTACCTTGAATGGAGTTTTATCACTAAACAAAATTTCGAAAATAGCCAGGCGCAAAATATTTCTATCAACAATAGACATTTGCTCTAGAGGAAAGGCTGGGGCAAATTTTTTGATAAGAGCATCAAGTTCAGATTTGTGCTGTAGTACCCCCCTCACAAGCTCTTCACTGAAGCTAAGCGCTTCTTGAGTCAGTTTCTCCCCTGCTTTTAAGCGAGCTGAAGTTTCCTCAACCTTATGTCTCGTGCAATCAAGCTCATAAAGCACCTGAAGAGCCGCAATTCTTGCCTGTCGCCTGACGCCAGCCATTAGTTAGTCTAACCTTCTTTACATGCTAGCTGTGTTATATCCTCAATTCCCGATATATTAAAAGTTTGGAGTTCGGAATTGACTCGCCTGATTAAACCGCTAAGCACTCTCCCGGGGCCTATCTCATAAAAGGTGGTGACCCCATTGCGCATCATATATTCCACCGACCCTTGCCATTGGATGCAATTGCGAAGCTGCTTCACTAATTCCTTTTTTATCGAATCAACGTCGGTTAACGGCCTGGCGGTCACATTGGATATTACAGGAATGACTGGCGGTCGAAATTTAACATTCGCGACGATTTTGCTGAATTCAGCTATGACCGGCTCCATTAAGGCGGAATGAAAAGCCCCGCTAACCTTCAAAGGAATAAGGGCGCGAGCACCTCTGGCCTTGGCTAATTTATTAGCTTCAGCCAGAGCTTGGGCGGCACCACTAATCACAATCTGCCCAGGACAGTTTATATTGGAAATTTCAGTTCCACTATGAATGCTTACTTCTTTAACTGCTTCCTCATCAAGTCCTATCACGGCCAGCATGCTCCCCGGATTTTTTAGCCCGGCTTCATACATTAATCTCCCTCTCTCCCTGACCAGCACAACAGCATCACCCAAATCCAGCACACCAGCAGTCGCCAGAGCAGTATATTCACCCAGACTATGTCCAGCAACAAAGGCGGGAGACGGAAAATCGCCGTGGCTAGCTTCTTGTAGCGCTTTAAGGCAGGCAATGCTGGCAATCAGTATCGCTGGCTGGACGTTATGTGTCTTTGTCAGTTCCTCCTCTGGACCTTCAAAGCATAAACGAGAGAGGGGAAAGCCTAAAGAGGCATCAGCTTCATCAAAAACTTTCTTGACTGAAGGATAAGTTCTATACAGGTCCAGCCCCATGCCAACGCCTTGGGAGCCCTGTCCTGGGAAAACATAAGCTACCTTGGATAATTCAGCCATACGAACTATTTCTTGGCAGGCTTGACTTTGATTACTTCTCTACCATTGTACCAGCCACAGACAGGGCAAACATGGTGAGGCAACTTAGGGCTGTGGCAATGTGAGCATACATCCAGGGCCGGCGGGGTTAATCCAAGATGGCTACGCCTTTTCCCCTGGCGCGCTTTAGCAGTTTTTTTCTTAGGTAGTGGTGCCATGTGAATTCGCCTCCTTCACTCCCGGGCAATCCGGCCGACACAGGGGTTTCATCGGTAAATTTAACAAGACATATTGCCGTATTAACTCGCCCAGGTCAAGTACATTTCTATCATCGATAGCAAACTCTTCCGATTGTTCCGGCGAAGAGAGTGTTAAATCATCAGACACATCAGATATCGGAAGAAATTCTTCTTCCGCAGTGAAACTTATAGGGCATAAGAATGCATCAAGACAGCGGCTGCATATGAGTTTTACCTCAGTAGTTAATTTACACTGGACTAAGACCCCCTTATTGATACGAGTTACCTTTGCCTTTCCTTCAACAAAACCTTCAACTTCCTCACCAATTATCCCGCCGATATCATGGCTTTGACTAGAGCCAACGGGCTCTTTCAGCAACGAAGCTACATTTATCAAAGCTTTCCGAGGTTCTCTTTTCATTTGCCATAACCTAGAAATTTAGACCAAATACAAAGTATAATAACTCTTCATAAGAGGTTCAAGTATTAGAAATAGAAAATGTCTATTTTACCACATTGACCAAAAATTAGATTATTCGCTTCGCTCAGAATGACAGGAAGGAGTGCTAAACAACCTTGGAGATAGAAAAACTGAAGCTAAAGGTAACGGGTAGCGTCGAATCACAAAAACAGCATCTCGTCCAGTTGAGCCTGAATATTCATGATAACCCGGAGTTGGGCTTTGAGGAAGAGAAGGCGTCGGCTTGGCTTGCTAACTATCTTGAGGGCAGTGGATTTCATGTAGAACGAGGCATTGCCGGCTTGGCTACGGCCTTTCGCGCGACATATGGCCAAGGGAGCCCTAGAATTGCCTTGCTGGCTGAATATGATGCTTTACCCAAAATAGGACACGGCTGTGGGCATAATATCATAGGTGTTTCAGCAGTTGGAGCTGCTGTGGCTAGTAAATTTATCATTGACCAACTAGGAGGCAGCATTGTAGCTATGGGCACTCCCGGAGAGGAAGGCTTGGGCGGCAAGATAGACATGGTGAAAGCAGGAGCTTTTAAGGAAATAGATGTAGCTATGTTGGTACATCCTAATACCAGGAACATGCCCACCGAAGAATTTCTTGCCTGCAGCACCTTGGAAGTGGAGTTTTTTGGCCGACCAGCCCACGCTGCCGGCCACCCTGACAAAGGCATAAACGCCCTTGACGCTATGATTCTAGCTTTTACCTCGATAAATTCTCTGCGCCAGCACATAAGAGGGGATGCGCGTATCCATGGCATAATCACTGACGGAGGTGAAGCGCCCAACATAGTGCCTGCTCACAGTGCTGCTGTGTTTTTGGTACGTGCTCTGGATTATGATTATCTTGCTGAATTGAAGGACAGGGTCTTGAACTGTTTTACCGGAGCATCTATGGCTAGCGGAGCAAGATTAGAATATAGGTGGAGAGATAGGACCTATGCTCCCATGAAAAACAATATGATTTTGGCCGGGCTATTTAAGCAAAATTTAGAATCGCTGGGACGCCAGGTAGAAGCCTTTGACCCTCATTTTGGCCTGGGCAGCAGCGATATGGGAAATGTCAGCCAAATAGTGCCCAGCATACATGCCACAATCGCTATTGCTCCCCCTGAGGCATTGATACATACACCGGAGTTTGCCGCCGCCGCTGCCTCGCAAGCCGGACACAAAGGCTTACTGGATGCTGCCAAGGCCATGGCTATGACTGTGGCTGATATACTTCAGCCAGGAACGCTGGATAAGATTAAGCAGGAATTCTACCGTGGCTAGGGTGGGCGTTTCCGATTCAGAGGCAAAAGTCAATGGTATAATTAATGTAAAGGGATGCGGTGGTTTTTGGGAAGGCGCAGCCACAGATTAAAGTAATGTCAGTGTCAGCGAAACAAAGCAATCCCAACAAAAGTTACCAAGTAGTCATAATTGGCGGTGGACCGGCGGGGCTCACCGCCGGGCTATATTGCGCCCGCTCGAGGTTTAACACTCTGCTTGTCGAAAAGGGAATAATTGGCGGGCAAATAACCACCGCCGAGCGCGTGGAGAATTACCCTGGCTTTCCCCAGGGTATCTCTGGTATTGAGTTAGGACAACTTATCCATGAGCAAGCCACTAACTATGGATTGGAAACCTTGCTTGCCGAGGTTATCAAAGTGGTGCCCAGCCCAAGGCATAATCTGGTCAGCACCAGTGAAGGCGATCTTGTCGCTGAGGCGATAATCATTGCCTCTGGCTCGCAATTTTGCAAACTGGGCGTGCCTGGGGAGGATAAATTTGTGGGCAAGGGAGTTTCTTATTGCGCTACCTGTGACGGCCCTTTATTCAAAAGTAAAACAGTGGCTGTAATAGGTGGCGGCGATGCTGCCATCACTGAGGCTCTTTACCTGACCAAATTTGCTTCCTCAGTTAAGGTCATCCACCGCCGCAGCCAGCTTCGAGCCAGCAGGATACTTCAGGAAAGAGCTATGTCCGAACCTAAGATAGAATTTATTTGGGATGCTGTAGTAACCCAGATTGAGGGTGCCGGGGTAGTTAAGCAACTCCTGCTAAAAAACACCAAAAATGCTAAAATATCAATATTAGAGGCAGCAGGTGTTTTTGTGGCTATCGGCTCAGAGCCCAATAGTATTCAGTGGCGGGGATTGTTGCCCTTAGACGAAGGGGGTTACATAATCACCAGTGAGCTCATGGAAACGAAGATTCCCGGAATATTCGCTGCTGGAGATGTCCGCCATAATTCAGCCAAGCAGGTGATAACTGCTGCTGGAGATGGCGCTACTGCTGCCATGTCGGTAGCGAGATTTTTGTCTTTCTGAGCCACCACTCAGAGTTTTGAGTGCTGGAGGAGGATTTTATGAAAATTGTTTTGCTAGAAGACGTCGCTGGAACGGGAAAGGCTGGCGAGATAAAGGAGGTGAGCAAAGGTTATGCCAAGAATTTCCTTTTGCCTCGGAAGTTAGCTTTGATAGCCACTCCTGCGGTCACTAAGCAAGTAGAGTCCCGGCTGGAGAAAGAAAAACTTGAAGAAAGTATTGACCGGGAGAAACTAGTTGAATTGGCTCAGCAAATTGAGGGAAAGGAAATTCGCCTTAAAGCTCGCCTGGGTGCCGGAGAGCGCTTGTTTGGCTCTATTACCGCTGCCGACGTTGCTGAAGAATTAAGTCGGACCATAGGTTCTGTTATTGATAAAAAGAAGATAGACATAGAGAAAGCTTTCCGCCAAACAGGTAGCTATGAAGTAGCCGTTAAGTTAGCCAGCGATATTAAGCCGAAAATTACGGTGATCATTGAGGAAGAGGAAAAAGAGGCAGCAGTGGAGGAAAAGAAAGAGCCAGCGAAAGGCAAAGAGAAAAAGAAGGCACGAGCGAAAGCGAAGGCAAAAGAGGAAGAGAAAGGGAAGGAAGAGGAGAAAGATTAGGCATGGCAGAGGAAAAATTACCACCCCATGATGTCGAAGCCGAGGAGGCAGTAATCGGGTCTTTGCTTATTGACCCGGAGGCCATATTGAAAGTTGCCGTTTCCCTCAAGCCCGAGGATTTTTTTTCAGAAACAAATCGGGCAATCTACCAAGCTTGCTTCTCCCTTTATCAACGTCCTAATGAAGTCATAAACCAGATTACAGTGGCTCATGAGCTAATGCGTCAGGATAAGCTGGAGCAGATTGGTGGTGCTGCCTTCCTAAGCCATTTAATAAGTAGTGTGCCCACATCCCTCCATGTTGAATATTATGCTCAAATAGTATCCAATACAGCAATGATGCGGCGGCTGATCGCCGCTGCCAGGCAGATCGAAGCCCTTGGCTACGAGGCCAGCCCAGATATTGAGGCTAGCCTCAATGACGCTGAAAATATCCTGTTTAAGGTGCGAGCCAAGCAGGGTCTTCGAGGCCTTGTTGCCATTCGTGAGCTTCTGGGTCAATATTTTGAGGGAGGTGGGCCGGCGACGGCACTCAGGGCAGGTGAAATACCTCACATTCTAACTGGCTTTATTGCCTTAGATGATTTTCTAGGAGGATTACAGAGGACTGACTTAATCGTTCTAGCCGCCAAGACCAGTCTGGGTAAGACCAGTTTAGCCCTGAATGTCGCTAGAAATACCGCTATTAACCAAAAGGCTTGTATTGCGTTATTCAGTTTGGAGATGTCTCGAGAGGCGGTAGTACAGAGGCTTCTAGCCAGCGAATCCGGGGTGGATTCTACAAAGGTCCGCCTTTGGCGCTTTAGTGAGAAGGATGAAACCAAAATCATGCAAGCCAGCGGCGTCTTATCCGAGGCAGCCATCTATGTTGATGATTCTCCTATGCTTCGGGTGGCAGATATCAGAAGCAATGCGCGGCGACTTCACTTCGAACGCGGCATCGACCTGATTATCATCGACTATCTGCAACTGATACAGGCCGATGGCAAAAATGAAACCCGAGTCCAAGAGCTCAGTAACATAACTCGTGCCTTAAAGACCTTAGCTAGGGAACTGAATGTGCCTGTCTTAGCCCTATCGCAACTAAGTCGGGCCATCGAAGCGCGTCCCTCCCATATACCTCAGCTTTCTGACCTGCGCGAATCTGGCAGCATTGAGCAGGATGCTGACGTGGTCATTTTCATTCACCGGGAAGATCTGAATTATTCTCCCGAAGATTGGAGCAAGATGCATGATATTGAAACGGAACCTTATCCCCGCGGCATCGCCGATATTATCATAGCCAAACACCGCAACGGTCCTTTAGGACAAAGAAAGCTGCGCTTCCTAGAAAGGATTACCAAATTTGAGAATGTCGAGCCTGAGTTGATTTCTGCCTCTCAAACCGCGCCGTTTGATTTAAAATAAGATCCATCAGGGGTTAGTTAAGGGTAAAAATGTCTGACCGGCAATTATCAAGCTCACAAAAGGAAATGGGTTTTATCTCCCTGCCTGAGTCTTTCTTTACCCAGCTGGTGCCTAAAATCCAAGACCTGGCTGAACTTAAAGTAGCGTTGTATGCGGCTTATCTTATCCTGCGAAAGCCAGACCATTCACACTTTGTTACTTTCAAGGAATTGAAAGCGGAAAGCTGTCGGCTGTCAGCCGAGTTAAGCGAGGAAACACTTCGCCAGGCTCTGGATTCAGCAGTAAAACACGGTATCCTATTACACTCGACCTCGAATATAAATGGAATGCTCGAGGATGTTTACTCTCTGACCGTTGATAGTCGTCAGCCGTCGGCCCGCCTGCCAAGCCCTGGCGGGCAGGCTATCAACATCTTTGCTCTCTACGAGCAGAATATCGGCATGATAACGCCCTTGATTGCTGAAGAACTTAAGGAAGCCGAGAAGCTTTATCCACCCCAGTGGATTGAAGAAGCCTTTAAGGAAGCAGTTACGCTGAATAAACGCAGTTGGAGATATATCGCCCGCATCCTGGAAAGATGGGCTAGCGAAGGTAAAGACAGTGGAGAGTATAGGAGAGACATTAAAAAGGATGGCCCAGACAAATATATCAAGGGCCAATACGGACACCTCGTCAAAAGATAACGTTCCCCTTCCCTCGGAAGAAGACGCGGGTGAAATCTGCCCTATTTGCAAAGGGGCGGGCTTTGTTCATCCTGCTCTAGATTCAGGGAAAGTTGATTTCAGCCGGGTGGTACCCTGCCGCTGCAGTAAAGGGGAGCTGAGAAAGAAAAAAACGGAATATCTTGAGAAATACAGCAATTTGGGTTCCCTGTCGCAGCTTACCTTTGATAATTTATCTCCTAAAGGAAAAACTACCCGTCATTCTGAGCGAAGCGAAGAATCTCAGGAGCACTTTGCTCAGGTTTACCAGGCTGCCAAAGTCTTTGGCGATAATCCCCAGGGTTGGCTGGTATTTTTAGGTCCCAGCGGCTCTGGTAAAACACACCTGGCTTGTGCTATCGCCAATCACCGTCTCAGCTTAGGGGAGCCTGTATTTTACATCGGTGCTGCTGACCTCCTGGACCACCTCCGCTCCGCTTTCAACCCCACAAGCGACACCACTTATGACGAGCTGTTTGAGCAAGTAAAGAATGTGCCTCTATTAGTGCTTGATGACCTTACTCCGGGAAGCGCTACTGCCTGGTCTAAAGAGAAACTGGAGCAACTCCTTCAGCATCGCTTCAATACCAGACTGGCCACGGTAATCACTACCGATGTACCGCTGGAAAGAATGGATGAACGCTTACGCGGCCATCTTGCTGATAATGAATCCTGCCAGGTCTGGACGATTGAACCAGCATCGCCCTTGGAATCCCATGGTGGCTTAGAGTTAGAGCTATTACGAAATATGACCTTTGATAATTTTGACCACAAGAGGATGGAACTTCCCGTGGAACAGCGGCAAAATTTGCGCCAGGCTTTCAACTTAGCAGTGGAATTCGCTCGCTCACCAGAGGGTTGGCTGATATTTCAAGGCGTTAATGGCTGTGGGAAGACTCATCTGGCAGCAGCTATTGCTAATTATCGGCTGGCACAAGGAAAGCCGGTATTCTTTGTGGTCGTCCCCGACCTTCTGGACCATTTACGCTCTACATTCAGTCCCGATAGCAAAATATCCTATGACGAATTTTCTGAGAAGCTTAAAGAAACTCCCCTGCTGATACTCGATGACTTCGGGGAGCAATCGGCCACGCCCTGGGCTCAGGAGAAGCTCTATCAATTAATTAACTACCGTTATAATGCCCGGTTGCCCATGGTGGTCACCACATGTCTTTCCTTGGATGAGATTGAGACACGAATCAGTTCACGAATGGTGGACCCGATGATAAGCCTGGTATTCAACATCACCGCTCCTGATTACCGGGGCAATGTAAAGTCTACCCGGCCAGCTAAACGCTACTAAGTTGCGTGTTCACCCATCAGTGCCAGTCACTTTCCTCCATTCTTACGAGGCATTGCCCCTTGTATTTGCGAGGCATCACCCCCCTTGTCTTTGCGAGGAGCGACAGCGACGAAGCAATCCCGGTGGGGTTGTGGAGTCGGAGATTGCCGCGCACCTTTCAGGTGCTCGCAATGACAGAAAGGAGAAGGGATTGCTTCGGCTACTTTCGTTAATCTCGCAGTGACGGGGCGCAGGGAAAAATAGAGCTGCCCCCCCTTTTCTAAATACTATTTTATTAGTTCCTCCAGGGTCTTATCACCGGTCCCTGATGGGTAGTATGGGTAGTATTTGAGCTCCGCCCCGTGTTTCGGGTCTGTCCCTATGACACTCATGGTGCTATCCACCGCCTCTTTTATAGTCGCATTCTCAGAGCATAGCTGTCCAATCAGATAGGCTGTGGCTTCATCCACGTAATCCAACTCCACGCTGCCGTCCCAGGCAAGGTAAGCCGAGGCACCTTTGCCGATGAATGCTTCGGCCAGGTCTGTCAAATAGATGCCGGAACAGCCCATCATTATGATAACGGTATTATCAAATTTCCCTTTCATACTTTCGCTGATGAATTTGGGGGGTATACCGAACACCATAGGATAACCTGCACCAACGCTAGCCATAACCAGTCGGTCATCTAACTGCTCCGTCACATGGCTTGTGGTGGTATAGTTCTCATTGGTAAACAATGTGGTCTTGTAATATACCTCCTCATCTTCTCCCAGTAGGCCGGAATGAGCTCGAAAGACGATTAGTTTATAGCCACGGCCTGATAGCCCGCGGTAAAAATCAACCGTAATATTATCGCCCTGGTAGAGGTCAACTTCAAAACCGTAGTTTTCAAGCTCACTGGTGACATTTGTAATAAAGGCTTCGTTTTCCTGAAAGCTGGAAAGCTGGTCAACGATTGCTGCTTTTAATTTCCCCGT
>JBEKTM010000015.1:0-32830 GCA_049516035.1 Dehalococcoidia bacterium | reverse complement strand
CAAATCAGCATTTTCCGGGGGATAAGCTTCAGCAGCTCCCCACACCGGGAAAATCCTGAACCTTCTCATTCTGAGATTTAAGGCAAAAGCCTCAGCCAGATTAGGATACTCACTCACCACACGACAGTCACTTGTCCGGCTCGATAACTCATCGAGACTGGTTATCCCCGACTGAGCACTGGCAACCACGTGTATACTGCCTTCTCCGTAATTGAGACTCGACATTTTCACCAGAGCTCCTGTGGGATATTTCACCAAGTATTCTTCGATCCAATCCGAACCGCAAATACCCAGGTCGTAATTCCCTACAGCTACCTGTATAGGAATATCCTTTTCCTGAAGTATTTTAGCGGAAAGACTGGGAAACCTTGCCGAGCGAAGGCGATACTGCTTTGTTTTATCGCTATAACCCTCAAATCCCAGGCCTATTTCGGCAAGCAAGCTAGCTGTAGGCGATAGAAACCTGCCTTTAGGGAGGGCGAGTTTAATGTAGTCGGTTTGGTAGTCCTTCATCCCACACTTACCACCTTGAGAATCTCAGCCATAGAAGCTACCTCTCGCCGTCGTTTTTTTATGCAATCCGTGAGCACAAATGGAGAGGCCTTCTTTCCTGAAACCAGGACGACCCACCTATAATCGGATCCTTCACGACCTGTGAAGCCAATCTCTGCCGGGTGTTCAGCAGCACGAAGCGATTCTGCCACAGTAAAGCACGTCTTTATTATTTCCGGAGTCAATTTCTTCCCTTTAACCAAGATTTCAGATTTGCCCTTTTTCCCTTTCTCCAGCGGCAATATTTTCATTAGATGGTCCACATATAAGGCAAATCCGCAGGCGGGGATATCCTCTCCGTTCATAAGAGGCACAAGCTTATCGTATCTCCCTCCGCCACCTATCTTTTCCCCGGCAGCCAAAAACTGAAAACAGATTCCAGTATAATACTCAAAACCATGTATGGCTGCGATATCAATTTCATAGCGGCAACCCAGGTTATCCAGCAATGTGGTAATGCTGAGAAAGTCCTCCAGGCTGGACTTGAAATCCCGCGAAGCTTTGGGGAATGAAGCCCTAACATTGTGTAGAAAGCTGCTCGATTTTCCCTTGAGGCTCAATAATGCAGCCATGAGCCTGTCGACTTCGGGGGTAGTGGATTTCACCTTGGTCAATGCTTGCCAGTTGCCTTCTAAAATGCGATCTGTCATCTTAGCTTCCTCAGCGGGGCTGAGCTTAAACTCCTTAAGCAATGCCTTCACCAGGCCAGCATGGGATAGTTGCAGCTTGATATTCCTGATACCCAGCCTGCGGATAACCTCTTCAGCCAGCAGAATTATCTCCACATCCGGAGCCAATTGGGCACCACCGAAAAACTCCGCACCACATTGCCAGCGCTCCCTGTTCTCTTTCCCGGTTCCCTCGAAAGCGAAGATGTTAGTCACATAGAAAAGCCTGGCTAATTCTTGTCCACTGAAATTGTCAATGTAGAGTCTGGCTACAGGAATGGTGCCATCTGGCCTCAAGACAACCCGCTCGCCACTCCAGCCATCCCAATCGAGAAAGGAATATACCTTACTCAACATACCCGGAGTAAGTGTTCCCGTAGCTGTAAACAAATAGAGGTATTCCAGGGTGGGCGTCCGCACCTCCTGGTAGCCCCAGTTACGACAACAAGTCCGGAAGGTATCTTCAATACGGCGGAATCGCAACATGTCCTCGGGGAGCAAGTCCTGCATTCCCTTACATTTTTGATTTTTCATCCTCAACCTATTCTACACTAAGCTGTGCCTAGCTTCAATGATGACCTGAAATTTTTTGTGGCTTTTAATCGCTTGGTTTATAATTAACTTGAGGATAATACAATATGCTGAAAACCGGGCTTAAGGTTTTCTTTATTGCCTGGCTTGTGATGCCCTTAGTTGCGGGTTTAGGAGGCAGCCTGCTCGCTGCCGCCACCCCTACTAACGTGGAAGTCCTGACCGTGGACGGCACCATTGTGCCTGTAATAGCTGACTATATTGACCGGGGTATCGGCCAGGCGGAGAAGGATGGCGCTACTGTCTGCATAATTGAGCTAAATACCCCCGGTGGGCTTCTGGACTCAACCGAGAAGATAGTCCAGAGGATTATGAATGCCGGCGTGCCCATCGTGGTTTACGTCTCCCCCAAAGGCGCCTGGGCTGCTTCAGCAGGAACCTTCATTACTCTATCTGCCCATATAGCAGCCATGACGCCGGGCACGACTATCGGCGCTGCCCATCCGGTAACCAGTGGAGGACAGGAAATATCGCAAGACGAGATGAACAAAATAGTCGAGTTCTCAGCCAAGTGGATGAGGACTATAGCTGAGGAGCGTGGCCGCAATATGGAACAAGCCGAGCTGGCAGTTACGGAAAGCAAATCATTCACCGATGTTGATGCCCTGGAGTATAACCTTATCAATCTACGAGCTGACAGCTTGGATGACCTCATTTCCCAGATTAACGGCTGGAAGGTTACTTTAGCCAGTGGTAAGGAAGTTACTATTAATACTACGAACTATGGTTTAACTAGAGACGGAATGAATGACATTGAAAAATTCTTGCAAACCATCAGCGACCCCAACATCGCCTATATCCTCCTTACCTTGGCTACCATAGGGTTGATTGTCGAGATTTCCAGCCCGGGGCTGGTTTTCCCCGGGGTGGCTGGAGGCATCAGCTTATGCCTGGCGTTTTATTCCCTGGGCGTGCTTAATGCTTACTGGGGAGGCATAGCACTTATTTTACTGGCCATGGGACTTTTTATCACCGAGTATTTCACCCATAGTTATGGGCTATTGACTGCCGGGGGTGTAGCCTCGCTGGTTATGGGCTCGCTGATATTGTTCAGCCATAGCCCAGGGATAGAGGTAAATAGGGGGCTAATTGCCGGGGTTACAGCAGGCATCACCGCTTTCGCTATCTTTGTCATCGGGGCCATTATCCGCGGGCAAAGGCGACGCAAGGTTACCGGGGCTGAAGGAATGATAGGGGAAATAGCCATAGCCAAAACAGCCCTCGACCCTACGGGCACAGTTCTCGCCGAAGGAGAATTATGGACGGCGGCATCGGAAGGCGGCAGAGTAGCACCCGGTGAAGAGGTGATAATATCCAAAGTGGAAGGATTGAAATTATGGGTGGCCAAGAAATCAAAAGAATAGGAAGGTAGTATCGTGGAAATAACTGGCCCAATTATCATAGCCATAGTTTTCGCCGTCGCTTTTATCATTTTCATTATTTATGCCATCATAAAAGGCCAGATGCGAAAACTCTCGGCTGGTGTAGAGGAGATGATAGGGAAAGAAGCTGTGGTGCGAACGGCCCTCAATCCCAAGGGCACGGTCCTGGCTGAGGGAGAGTTGTGGACAGCCATAGCTGAAGATAGTACAATAGAACCCGGAGAGGAGGTGATTATAACCAAAGCAGAGGGATTGAAATTGTGGGTGACCAAAAAATCTAAAGAAAAGGAGCAACAATGAACATATTTATTTATGTGGTTATCGCAGTAGTAGTAATAATACTTCTGTCGGCAGCTATCAGAATCGTTCGAGAGTATGAAAGAGGGGGTGTTTTCCGTTTGGGTAGATGGGTGGGCCTGAGGGGGCCAGGTTTGGTCTTCATTATACCTTTCATTGAAGTTATGCGGAAAATGGACCTGCGGGTAATCACCATGGACGTTCCCGCGCAAGAGTGCATCAGCGTGGACAACGTTACGGTCAGGGTTGACGCCGTAATTTACTTTCGGGTGGTCGATGCCTCAGAAGCTATTCTCAAGGTGCTCGACTATATCAAGGCAACCTCGCTGCTTGCCCAGACCACTTTGCGAAATGTTGTCGGACAATCTACGCTGGATGAGTTATTAGGCCAGCGGGACAGGCTCAACGCAAAGATACAGTCGGTGGTTGATGAAGGCACTAGTCCCTGGGGGATAAAAGTGAGCATGGTGGAGGTTAAGGATGTGCAACTGCCGCAAACAATGCAGAGGGCTATGGCCGCCCAAGCTGAGGCTGAGCGAGAGAGGAGAGCCAAGGTAGTTCATGCCGAGGGTGAAGCCCAGGCGGCAGAGAAATTGGCCGAGGCTGCCAAAATTATTTCTAGTCAGCCGTCAGCACTACAGCTTCGCTATTTGCAGACATTGTCAGTTATTGCCACAGAGAGAAGCAACATCATCGTGTTCCCCTTGCCCATGGATCTAATTCCCCTTTTGGGCAAGGTTAGTGGGTCAGAGAAAAGTAAATAGTACGACATAATCCGTGTCAATAGCCCATAGCGAGAGCGCTTAGTAATGTCATTCTGGCAGTCCAAATGAAGTTGGACGACGAAGAATGTCTAGATACTATCCTGAGCTATGCGCAAGGCTCAGAATGATGCGTCATTCCGTCATTGCGAGGCACGACAGTGCCGAAGCAATCTCAGTGGGGCAGAGGATTGCCACGCACCTTTCAGGTGCTCGCAATGACAAAAGGTAATACTTTGACCCGAGAGACTCCATTGGGCAAATTTTCTTAACCAGGGAGGTAGCTATGGCCAATAAAACTAAACAAGAATGGCGTGAGACTACACTGGCTCCAGCTTTGAAGCGTGCCGCCGAGCGTCAGGAGAAGTTCGAGACCAGCTCTGGCGTGGAGATTGATACTGTTTACACACCGGAGGACTTGCCAGATTTTGACTATGTTCGAGATTTGGGTTACCCCGGAGAGTATCCCTTTACTCGGGGTGTCCAACCGAATATGTATCGGGGCAGAATATGGACAATACGCCAATACGCTGGCTTTGGTACTGCTGAAGAAACTAATCAGAGGTACCGCTATCTCTTAGAGCAAGGGCAGACTGGCCTGAGCATAGCCTTCGACCTGCCCACACAAATTGGTTATGACTCTGACCATCCATTAGCTAGAGGCGAGGTGGGCAAGGTTGGTGTGGCCGTAGACAACCTCCGAGACATGGAGATTCTGTTCCAGGATATACCACTAGATAAGGTAAGCACCTCCATGACCATAAATGCCACAGCCCCTATTCTCCTGGCCATGTATATTGCCTTGGGCAAGAAACAAGGAGTCCAGCCTGCTGAATTAAACGGCACTACTCAAAATGACATACTCAAGGAGTACATTGCCCGGGGTACCCACATCTTCCCGCCCCGTCCTTCCATGAGGTTGGCCACTGACATATTTGCTTATTGCGCCGAGCAGGTTCCGCGCTGGAATACCATCAGTATCAGTGGTTACCATATACGAGAAGCTGGTTCCACCGCAGCTCAAGAAATTGGCTTCACCCTGGCTAACGGTATTGCTTATGTTCAGGCAGCTATTGACGCTGGGCTTGATGTAGATACATTCGCTCCCAGGCTATCATTCTTCTTCAATAGCCATATCAACTTTTTTGAAGAGATTGCCAAATTCAGGGCGGCACGACGCCTCTGGGCGAAGATTATGAGAGAAAGGTTCGGAGCTAAAGATTCACGTTCCTGGATGCTTCGCTTCCACACTCAAACTGCGGGCTGCAGCCTCACTGCCCAGCAGCCTCATAATAATATTGTGCGGACTGCCTTAGAAGCCCTGGCGGCAACCCTAGGAGGCACTCAATCACTGCACACTAACTCTTTTGACGAAGCCTATGCTCCGCCTTCCCAAGAAGCAGTGACCATAGCTGTGCGGACTCAGCAAATATTGGGCTATGAGAGTGACATTGCTCATGTGGTTGACCCTCTTGGTGGCTCTTACTACATAGAGCATCTAACCGACAGCCTAGAAAAGGAAGCCGAGGAGTATATCGCAAAAATTGATAACCTTGGTGGCGCCGTAGCTGCCATAGAGCAAGGATATCAGCAAAGGGAAATTCAGGACTCCTCCTACCGCTACCAGAAAGAAATTGAAGGCGGCAAACGCACCATGGTAGGGGTAAACAAATTCGTCTCTCCCTATCCTAAAATAGTGGGGCTGCTGCGAGTCAAGCCCGAAGTAGAAAAACGACAGAAAGAGAGGACTGCCCAGGTTAGGAAAGAGCGGGACAACAGCAATGTCCGTAAGGCGCTTAAGCGATTGGAAGATGTCGCCCGCAGCAAGGATAATACCATGCCCGCCTTTCTGGAATGCGTGGAGGCTTACGCCACCTTGGGTGAGATATGTGATGTACTGCGCAAGATTTTTTCTACCCAAAAGGAATTCCTGGTTTTCTAGGAGGTAGTCTTACCATTTGAGGACGCAAAAATGTAGTTGCCCAATGAATTGGGCAACTAGCCTGATAAATCAGGCAACTACAGAAATCTGGAGGTGAAAGCCTCCAAAATGCCCAAACATGAACGGGAAAACAAAATTAAACAGCCTATGGTTTTAAAGGAGGTGCAATGGCCAAAAAAGTTGACCACATCGGTATTTTAGTCAGCAACCTCGATGAAGCGATAAAGCTTTATAAGGATTGTTTCGGCGCTGAGGTTGGCAAGATTGAAACTCTCACAGAGCGAGGAGTAAAGGCCGCCATCCTTTCCTTGGCTCAGGGTGCCAATCTGGAACTTTTGGAACCACTGCCCGGTAGTAATATGGCTAACGTCCTGGAGAAAAGAGGGGAAGGCCTTCACCATATAACATTTGAGGTTGACGATGTAGATAAAGAACTCAGCCACCTCTCTAAAAGGGGAATAGAATTAATTGATAAGAAGGCTCGCCCTGGCTTCGAGGGCATGGTAGCTTTCATTCACCCTAAATCACTTAGAGGGGTGCTTGTTGAGCTTTGTCAGAAAACCTAGGAGGGAGCAGATTATGAACAAAGGTAGAATCCGTGTTCTACTAGCCAAGCCTGGTTTAGATGGGCATGACCGAGGTGCTAAAGTGGTAGCTAGAGCTTTACGGGATGCCGGCATGGAGGTAATCTATACTGGCATCCGACAGACTCCAGAGATGATTGTCGAGGCAGCTATCCAGGAGGATGTAGATGTTATTGGGTTGAGCATCCTGTCGGGAGCTCATCTAGAGATCTTTCCACCAATCATAGAAGGATTAAGGGGAAAAGGCAGAGGAGATGCCCTAGTTATCGCTGGTGGCATAATACCCGAGGATGATATTCCCACCTTACAACAAATGGGCATAAAAGCTGTTTTTGGCCCGGGCACTTCCACAGAGGACATCATCCGCTTCATCCAGAAAGAATTAACCCAGCACTCAGCGTGCTGAGCGCTGGGCAACGCCGATAAGGTCAGTGAGATTCTTGACTCCCCTATCCAGCATAATGTGCTCTATCCCATCCAGTATCGTGAGACAGATATCAGGACTAGTCAGGCAGGCCGTGCCAATCTGCACAGCCGTAGCTCCAGCCATAATAAACTCCAGGGCATCCTCAGCACAAGCAATGCCACCGCACCCTATTATGGGAATACGGACCACCCTGGCTGCTTCGAACACCATACAAAGGGCCACAGGCTTGATAGCAGGGCCAGAAAGCCCGCCTGCAATATTCCCCAGACATGGCTTCCTTTGGTCTATGTCAATTGCCATGCCTTTCAACGTGTTAATCAGGGATATAGCATCAGCTCCAGCTTCTTCCACGGCTAAAGCGATTTCCTTGATATCGGTTACATTGGGACTCAACTTAACGATAACTGGCAAGGTGGTGACAGCTTTAACTTCTGAAGTCACCTGAGCGGCAAGCTTGGGGTCGACACCGAATTCCATCCCACCTGCGGAAACATTGGGACAGCTAATATTTAGCTCAATGCCGCTGACCCCGGGCACGCCTTCTAACTTTCTGGCCACAGCCACATATTCGTCTATTGTTTCTCCGGCAACATTAACAATAACCGGAACCCGCCATTTTGCCCATACAGGTGCCTTTTCCCTAATCAGAGCGTCAACACCGATATTCTCCAAGCCCACCGAATTAAGCAGACCATCAGCGGTTTCCACCAGTCGCGGTTGGGCATTACCCTTTTTGGGCTTAAGAGTCGTCCCCTTACAGACAATGGCACCCAGCTTTTGTATATCAGCAACTTCGGCATACTCTATGCCATAGCCAGCTATGCCCGCAGCTATCATCACAGGATTAGTCAGGATTAGTCCCTTAGAATGCCGGGGAGCTAATTGCACGCGGAGGTTGGGCAACTTTCTCATTGTTTAAAACTTTATCACTGCTCGGGGCAAAAAGGAAAGGACTACTCAAGGGGCACAATTTTCACTCGGCCCCAGACACCCATTTTGTCGCCCACAATAATAACCACACCACGTAGCCCCTCGATACTCTGAGCTTTTTCAACTGCCTGAGGAATATCATCTGCAACCTCGACTACATTGCCTAGCGCTGTGGCTGCGGCATCAGCTAACGCTGCCGAGGGGGAAAGGACAATAACAGCGTCAGCGTTGCCCAGGCTTAAAGAATGTCCTACGGTCCCTGAAGACGTACATATGCCCAGTGGTGTTTCTCGGGGCATAATTTCCAGGGCAATTTTTTTGGTAAAAGAGGATTGCCCGGCATAAATGCCCACCAGTCTCTTCTTCGATATTTTCAGAAAAATATCGCCCCCATTCTCCACAATTACCTCCGGCGAGAAAGCGAGCAAATCCCTGCCTACCGCCTCAGCAATGACGCCAGCTACCGCTGCCATAGGACCAACACCTGTCAATTGAGATACTCTGGCCATTTCCTTGACGATGGCTGGGGCTTCAGCTTCAGCCTGGTAAGGGTCCAATGTGGTCAGGAAAAGAGGATGACGCTCAATATATGCCTCCAAAGGAGCGCGGTGCTTTAGCACGGAATAAAGGGCTTTATCCTTCAGATTACGCCGAGAGCGGATGTATAGGTCTGTTTGCTTTACCGATACCTCAAAAGAAACCAGATCGCTGTCTTTGATCCAGTGGCGGTAGAAACGTGGCTCATACATGGATCCTTCCCTTTCACGGAGCTTGCCCCTTCTGTCATTGCGAGTCCCAATTTATGGGGACGAAGCAATCTCGTGATCAGAAATACAATATCATCGCCCGAGGAGGGCAAGCCTTAACGCACAGCCCGCAGACAACACATTTATTATGGTCAAAGAGCACTTTCCTGGTTCCTGACTCCAGAACAAAAGCCTCGGCGGGGCAAATGGTGATACAAGCTCCACAATGAGTGCACTTGGATTCGTCACGGACAACATCCTGGCTTAAGGACTGGATTTCTATTCCGGTCTCGGTAAGGTATTTGACGCCCTTGTCGTAGTTCTTCTTTTCACCGCTGAGCTCCAGGACCATCAATCCTTCTTGCCCTGGTGATATTGAAGCTCTAAGAATATTAAAGGTGAGGCCAAAATCTTTAACCAGGTGGTAAGCGACCGGCTGCCCTGTTATGTTGGGCGGGAAGTGAAGCACTATTCTTCGCGAGACATTCATCTCTATAAAATCCTAACAAATATCAAAAATCAAAGATAAAAGATTAAAATTACACTTCAAAATGCAAAAAGGGGCTTTATTAAAATGATTTTTAAATTTTACCCTGTCATTTTGCATTTTTACTTTTGCCTTTTGATTTTCTTCCAAGACTTAAGGTTACTCCATCATATGGGCCTCTCCTTGAGTGACTTAAAGGTTATGCCTGACTCCACTCCGGGCAATGGAGCCACGGGGTCGGTAAGCAAAAACTCACCTTCTTCTATCCACTTTTTCAAGATATTGGCAATTTCCACCGCTTTAGGATAACTAGATAAAGATGATGTGGGCACATCTTTCTCCTGAACTTTTATGCTGCCACTCTTGAGCTCAGCGTAGCTAACCTCTCCTAAAATATCAGGCTCTCTCTGGGGATAAGCCTCAGAATAATCCACAATGGGAGCCAGAATATCAGCATCAGTTACTATAGTGTAGCGGAGAATTTCTTCGGAAAGTATAGGTATGGGGACACCTATGCCCACAGTTAATGTGCAGCCGTAACCCATCATGCTTGTCCCGACCAGCCACTCCGGCTTCATCTGCTTCAAATCCCCGATCACAGCCAGCGTCCCTGCCCCCCGCCGCGGCACGCCATTGTCTCCCCTGAGAGCAGTGGGGTTATGCTGCGTACCATGCCAGGCCACATAACCTATTCCACCGCCTAAGAAGAGCTTCGTCCCAACACCTATGGTCTTATAGTAAGGGTCATTAAACAGCGGCGAGAGTTGCCCCGCCGTAGAGTAGTTAGCATTTCCCAGATTCGGCTTAAGCACCCCCATATAGGTATAGCGGACCTTATCGGAGAGGTTCACCGCCACATTATAGTTCTGGTAGGCATTTCTGACATTAAATAGAATGGCCTCATTTATGTCCTTAATGTTAATCAGGGTCTCCAGCTTCTTCCTGGGGTAACAGTCCGTTCCGTAAGCCGTAGCCACAAGCCTTATATCTTTCCCCGCTACCAGCTCCTGTATTACATGCCCACCACCATAATTGAACTCCCCAGGGTAGAACTTATTCCGGGGGTCATCATCAGGAAGAGCAGTGGCCCCGAGGAAAATATCCACAGCAGATATTCCGGTATAGACCGGAATATCGTTAAGGTAAACCTTGCCGCCGCCTAGTTTTATCCTGGGCTTGGAGTGTCCGATATTGAGAAAGACACCAGACCCGCACATAGGACCGAAGGTGCCAGTGGTAACGACATCAATTTCTTCGGCTGCTCTGCGTACGCCTTTTTTCCTAGCGATGCTAATTACTTCCTCAGCAGTCACCACTACGGCCTTACCTTTTCTGATTTTCTCGTTGATTTCAGTGATTGTCTTTGCCATAGCAAATTTAACCTTATTTAAGTAATTCCATAGCCACTCGGGCAGCCTTTTTACCGGATAAAAGCATGCCACCAAAAATGGCCCCCATCCTGGGGGAACCAAAAACGGCGTTCGCTGTCATGCCAGCGACCACCAACCCGGGATAGGCCTCCTTAGTATTTTCCAATATCTCCTTCTCCCCTCTCTCAGCCCACATGGACTTCTCCCCCATCACCTCTCCTGTCTTCGTCCTTAACTTCGGACCTATTTTCCTCACCACAATATGACAGACTTCAGCATCATGCCCGGTGGCATCCACCGCCACCTTACATCTGACAGTCAAAGGGTCCACATGGAGCTTCGACCAGGAAACAGCGCTCCAATTCAAAACAAGCCCGGTTATCCTGTCCCCTTCTCGAATCATAACGTCTTCAACGCTAATCAAATTGAAAATCTGCGCCCCGGCTTTTATCGCCCTGGAGCAGATGGTGGAAATAGCCTCCAGCGAATCAGCGACATAATACCCCTTTTCGTATTCTTTAGTGGCTACGCCAAACTCGTCCAATAGCCGTTTGCCTTCTTTCTGAAGGACGATGCGGTTAAACATCATCCCCCCACCAGGCATGCCGCCACCCACACGAAGCTGTCTTTCAAATACTATCACCCTTATTCCCTCTTTCGCCAGATAGTATGCCGTAACCAGCCCAGCTGGTCCCGCCCCAGCCACAGCGACATCCGCCTCCATCGCTCCCATGAAGTCTTTCATGTAGCTTTCAACAATGGCACGGGAAATAATAACTTCATCCATCCTTAGTCAGCCTCCTTTGAGCTACGAAACTGTGGCTCGGCACACGTGCCAGCTAGTATACCCCTATTGGCCAGCAATGTCTAGCTACTTGAGTTTTTGGTTATTGGGAGCCTTGCCGCTTTCGTCATTGCGCGCCCTTTTGTCATTGCGAGCACTTTTTCCATTTGTCATTGCGAGCCCCGACTTGTCGGGGCGTGGCAATCTCATTACCCCCGCCGAGATTGCTTCGTTGCCTGCGGCTCCTCGCAAAGACAAAGGGCGGCTGGTGAAAAAAGAGTGGTGCCCCCGGGCTCACCCGGGGGCACCGCCGAGTCTAGCACTGGGCTACTGCCCTTGCTTCGGTGGTTCTTTACGGGCACGGCGGGAAGAAGTGGCAGATTACATTCTGTGGTATTACGAGGGCCTTCGTGCCATTGTACGCAAAGTTCCAGCAGCCGTACTGGTCAGTTAACGCCTCGTCGTATTCGTCGCCGAAATACATCGGCCAGACGGCGACCTTCTCCCACTGACCAGCTGTTTCATTGCCAACCCACTGCCACTGGGCGCCAATACCAGTCAGGCGACCAGGACCGTAGACGAGGTCATGAGTAGTATGCGCCGGCATTGTCCAGTCCATTACGTCATACGTATACGTATAGTTATAGCTGTCAAGGTCATACAACGAGCGTACCTGGGCCTCAGTGAGTGCTGGCTTCCCGGCAGCCGTGGTTCCCGGCCTGGGATAATAGGTAATATTGCCAGTCGTGGTCACCTGGGCGTTTACCGGGTCTTCCAGCCACTTAATAATGTCATCAGCCGACGTGTACGCAACTCCCTTCTCCGCGTCGTACTTTGCCACCGCTTCAATGGCTGCTTTCAGAACAAAAAGAGCATCATAGGTACCTGCGGTATCCAGTGGATACTCTCCTGAGGTAGAGTTCATGAACGCGGCAAGGAAAGCTGCTGTCTGCGACGTCTGATTTAAGCCTTCCGCCCAGGTATCAAGTATAACCTCATAAGCACAAGCGGGGCCGCCAGGAGGAGGTGTGGTAAGGTTGCCGACACCCCAAGGGGCCTTAAGCTCAGCCATTACGTTAATGCCTACTGACATAGCATTCGGTACATAAGACGCACGTAGCGCATCATAGAGCACGCCAGCATCTGCGGAGAATATGGGGATGATAAACTGGGGATCTAAGCCTGCTATCGAGGTCAGTGTGGATACCATCTCCGCTGAGTCTCCTTGGGAAGATACCCAGAAACTGCGAGTAGGGTTGACACCTACACTCGGTAGCAGCCTTTGGATAACAGCTACTTGCTCATAGGCCCATGGCAAATTGTCAGCGATTATGGTGGCATTCAGCGTATAATTAGCTGCTACTCCCATTCCCTCTCTGAGCTTCATTGCGACCGCTCCCAGTGTCCTCACAACGCTCTGGCCCGAAAAATACTCATTGTACGGCGTGCCCTTGAACCAGAACCGGTAGCTTGCGTAATCGTCAACTACGCTGTGTTGTAGCGTCTCTGTAGCAGCACCACAGTCAATGAAAATCACCCCCTTCTCCATAGCCACGTCTCGGTAGATCTTAACGGCTTCTGTCCGGAAACCGCCGAGGATGAAGTCCACATTGTTTATCGCTGCCGTAAGGGCCGATACACCAGTGAGACCACTAGGGTCCACGGTTTCTTCACCGGTCTCTATGGGAACCAACTCCAAAATATACGACACGCCGCCTATGTTTACCCCGCCATTGCGGTTGATTGCCTCTTGTGCCAGCGTGGCGCTTGTCCATTGCATCGCACCAGCCGTTTGGTTCAGTTCCCCGGCTATACCGACATTAATCTTCCCACCTTCAAAGACATAGAGTACTGGCTTGGGGGTTGCTTCACCACAGCCCGGTAGGATCAACCCTATCACCAAAAGACTGGCCATAATCAGGAAAACAATTCTTTTCAAGGCATCAATTTCCTTCTTAGCTTGTAGTTGCCTCATTTTACCAGCCAGGCCCCGCTTGTCGGGGCACAGCAACCTCCTTACCCCTCCACGGGATTGCTTCGGCTGATTTCGTCAACCTCGCAACAGCAAAAAGGGAGGCCAATACAAAACCCAATTACCATCATAACATTTAAATATTAAGATTCTATTAAATTTAGGGGATGTAGCACTTTTTAGAGCGGGCTGCCGCCGATCAAAATGCATGCTCTGTCCTGGCTGAGGAGGCGCTTAAATCCGGCGATCGAGGATCACTTAAACAAATCGAAGGAGAAGAGGCAATCAGAATAGGAACAAAGACAGTTTAGCATTAAGAATTCGCTTCATTACTTGTTGACATTTTTCTGTATATGAATTACAATTCATATAAACGGTGATTCATATGACCGTAGCTGAAGATCAAGCAAGATTTCTGCGGTGCATTGGGGAGCCGACAAGGCTCCAGATACTCAAGCTGCTGGCTGAGGGCGAGAGGTGTGTTGGTGAACTCGTCTGCGTTTTGAATAAGGAACAATCCCTGATTTCACATCACCTGAGAGCCCTTAAGGAATGTAACATTGTGAAAGAAAGGCAAGAAGCCCAGAAAGTTTACTATAAGCTTGCGGATGCTAGATTAGTCAGGTTAATTATCGATTGCGAAGCTCTAATGAAGGAGCTATCGCTATGCCAATGTCAGGAGGTGAATTATGAAAGAAAAGGAAATCAAGAAAGTGGTGAAGGGGAGATATGCTCAGATAGCTAAGCAAGCCCAACAAAGCTGTTGCTCAAGTTGTGCCTGTGGAGCCAGCTCCTTGTTGCCAGCTAAAGCTATCGGATACTCAAAAGAGGATTTGGAGCATATCCCTGAAGAGGCAATTATGGGGTTAGGGTGCGGTAACCCTACCGCCATAGCGGAATTAAAGGCAGGTGAGGTAGTCCTGGATTTAGGGTCGGGAGCCGGGGTAGATGTGTTCCTGGCAGCCAACAAAGTTGGCCCCACCGGCAGGGTTATCGGAGTGGACATGACAGAGGAGATGGTAGAGAAGGCCAGAAGTATCGCCAGAGATCATGGCTACCACAATGTTGAGTTCCGGCTGGGTGAAATCGAGAGCCTCCCAGTCGAGGATGACTCTGTGGATGCGATTATCAGCAACTGTGTTATCAATCTCTCCCCGAATAAATCTAAGGTCTTCCGGGAAGCTTACCGAGTCTTGAAGCCAGAGGGCAGGCTCACAGTCTCTGATATAGTTTCTGAGGAAAACGTTCCTTCGGCGATAAGAAATAACCTTGATGCCTGGGCGGGCTGTATCGCCGGAGCTTTGGAACAGCAAGAATACCTGAGAGAGATGAAGAAAGCCGGTTTTGAAAATGTGCAGGTACTGTCCAGCAAGGAGTTTTATATAGAAGGCGAGGGAAACCAAGCACCGACGAAGTTTCTGAGCATCACCGTAAAGGCTTATAAGTGAGGAACCAGGCCGCATGGTCTATCACATAATGGCGCAGATAGATTTCAGCCAACATAATAAGATTGAGCTATAAGAATGCGGAATGAGAGGAAGAAAAATCTTTCGCTATTAGACAGGTTCTTAACTCTCTGGATATTCTTGGCGATGGGGCTGGGGGTGGGACTGGGGTATTTTGTCCCCAGAGTAGCCGACTTTATCAGCTTTTTCCAAGTGGGTACCACTTCAATCCCTATAGCCATAGGACTCATCCTGATGATGTACCCGCCGCTGGCTAAAGTGAGGTATGAGGAGATGGGCCTAGTGTTCCACAACTGGCGGGTGCTTGTCCTGTCTCTGGTACAGAACTATATTATCGGCCCGGTGCTCATGTTCCTCCTTGCCATCCTCTTCCTCGGTTTTATATGGCCATATCCTGACTACATGATTGGTCTTATTATGATCGGCCTGGCACGCTGCATCGCCATGGTCATTGTCTGGAATGAGCTGGCCAAGGGGGATAGAGAGTATGCCGCGGGACTGGTGGCTTTGAACTCAATCTTTCAAATAGTCTTCTACTCGGTCTATGCCTATATCTTCATCACAATACTGCCTGGTTGGTTCGGACTGGCGGGGTCGGTGGTGAAGGTCACCATCGGTCAGATAGCTGAGAGCGTGTTTATATACCTCGGTATTCCCTTCTTCGGAGGCATGATTACCCGGTTCACATTGATAAAAGCAAAAGGACGCGAGTGGTACGAGGGCAAGTTCATCCCTAAGATAAGCCCAATCACATTAGCGGCTTTACTTTTTACCATTGTGGTGATGTTCTCCCTCAAGGGTGAACTTATCGTGCAAATACCGCTGGATGTGGTTCGCATCGCGGTTCCGCTCCTCATTTACTTTGTGGTAATGTTCTTGGTTTCGTTCTTTATGGCTAAGAAGATAGGCGCCGACTATCCTAAGACAGCGAGCATTGCCTTCACAGCAGCGAGTAACAATTTCGAGCTCGCTATCGCAGTAGCGGTAGCCGTCTTCGGGATTAGATCAGGCCAGGCTTTCGCCGCAGTGGTAGGTCCCCTCATAGAGGTCCCCGTCCTCATTGGCTTAGTCAATGTGGCTCTTCGGTTTCGTCGGCGATACTTTCCAGCCGAGATAGCCTTGCCTGAACGAGTCAAAGGGACCTCCCAGCAAGGATGAGATAAATTAAAGGCACAGAAAATGCACAAAGTGAAAAATAGGGGTAGAAGTCGGTGCTAAAAGTAAAACCACCAGACGGTTATCCTCCCGAAGAAGGTCGCTATGTGAGAGGTAACGATTACTCTCCTGTAGCAGTTTGCGTCATTCTGGATACCTTTGACTTTGCTATACCGGCGGAATTAAATGAGTTGGTGATGGTTGGCGTAGACTCTGGTGCCGCCCTTTCGGGTATGCTTCAAACAGAGAACATTGGCTTGGAGAAGATGGTCTGTAATATTGTGGCCAATCCGAATATAAGATATATCGTGCTTTGTGGAAGGGAATCACCGGGACACTTGCCCGGCGAATCGCTCCTGGCACTTAAGGAAAACGGAGTCGGTGATACGAAGCGAATTGTTGGCACAAGAGCTCCCACCCCATATCTTTACAATATACCCTGGGAGCTAATAGAAAGATTGAGAAACCAGATCGTAACTGTCATCAACCTACTATGCCAACCGGGAGAAAAGGATACCAGTGTACCCGGACTTAACCCCAAGGTGATGGAAAAGGCAGTGCGGAGCTGCTCCCAAGAAGAGCCAGTCCTATTTATGGGCTATAAGCTTTATGACATAGGGGCATATCCTGAGCCAGCGATATGCCATAAGATTGCCTCAAAATTGAGTCAGCCGCAGCAGGATATCCTGCAGCCCGGCAAATCAAAGCTGGATACAGGGTTTATGCTCCTCAAATTCTTACCCAAGACAAATTGCAGGAAGTGCGGCAAGCGAACTTGCCTTGCCTTCGCTATCGAGCTGGCCAAGGGCAAATGCCGCCTTGAAGAATGTCCTATTTTGGATCAACCAGAGTTTGCCGCTGACCGACAGGCTTTAGCCAAGCTTCTGAAATAAAAATGCAGGTGATAAATGTCCCAAGAAAGAGAGGAGGCGGGGGTTGGGTTGTATTGCGTATAGCAGCGACCTGTCCCGATGGTAGGCTTCTAGGTGGCGGCACGGGGATAGAGCCGTCCGCTAATGATGACCAAGATCGTTGTTGCCATAATTAACACGCCAAAATCAAGTGGCAAGCCAAACGAGCTGCTCCAGCCGCTCAGCATGAGGCTGCGTAGCGCATCTACCTGGTAAGTCAGCGGGTTGATGTGGGAGACCACCTTCAACCAGTCAGGCATCGAAGAAATAGGATAGAGCGCATTGCTGGCGAAGAAAAGCGGCATGGTCAAGACCTGGCCAATGCCCATAAAACGTTCCCGTGTTCTCACCAGAAACGCAATCACCAAGGAGAACGCAGTGAATGTCGCAGCCCCCAGAACAATGATTATCAGCACCCCAATCAAAAACAGTGGATTCCCATTTAGGTTGACATGTAAGAGCAGCGCCAGCACATAGACTACGACGGCTTGTGAAAATGCGCGAACTCCTCCGGCCAGTGCCTTACCCAACGAGAGAGCTACGCGGGGGGTGGGACTGGCCACGAATTTGTGAATGATTCCTAAGTCCCGTTCCCAGATAATCGTCATACCACCGAAGATGGCAATAAAGAGCACGCTCTGGGCAAGAATACCAGGAGTAATGAAATCGAGATAGCTCAGGTTTCCAGTAGGGATCGCCTGTGTACGGCTAAACACCTCCCCAAATACCAGCAGCCATAATGCCGGCTGCACTGCTCGAAAGACCAATTCGGTAGGGTCATGCCGCATTTTGCGGGCCTCCATCTCAGCAATAGCTAATGTCTTGCGAATGAAGCTGGCCACTATGGCTAAGGAATTTGTCCGCTTCAATTTCTGCTCAGCCGAGTCGTTTAGCTGTCCGCCTTGTTCTAGATGTCTCACGGTAACTACCTCCTGATTCTAGTACATCACCTGTAAAATGAATGAATACGTCGTCCAATGTGGCGTCAGCCACACCAATAGATGCCTTCAGTTCAGCCGGCGTTCCCAAGGCAGCAAGCTGCCCATGATGCATGATTGCCACACGGCTGCACAAGCTGTCCGCTTCTTCCATGAGGTGCGTGGTCAAGAATATGGTTGTACCATATTCAGCACGCAGCATGTTGATGTGCTCCCATAGTGCTTTGCGAGCCAAGGGATCCAGCCCTACCGTGGGCTCGTCCAAGAAGAGGACCCTGGGACGATGGAGGATAGACTGGATGATTTCCAGCCGGCGGATCATGCCGCCGGAGTAAGTGCGCACGAGCTTGTCGGCAGCCTCTTGTAGCCCCATAAAGGAGAGCGCTTCCATTATTCGCGATTTACGCTCCGCCCGGGGTATATCGTAGAGCTTGGCGAAGACTATAAGGTTCTCGTACCCTGTCAGCGTGCTATCCGCCGAGAGCAACTGGGGCACGTATCCAATGATACGCCGCACATCAACACCATTCCGAGTGATGCTGAAGCCAGCTATCCTTGCTTCGCCCGAGGTGGGCGGCAACAGAGTGGTGAGCATCTTGATAACGGTAGTCTTGCCGGCACCGTTGGGACCCAGCAATCCAAACACCTCACCAGGCTGTACTGAAACAGTCAGCCTATCCACAGCAGTTAGCTCTCCAAAGCGACGGGTGAGTTCAATCGTTTCGATGATTGCCATTTGCCTAATCTGCCTCCTACAAGCTGGCAGCCTGTTTAAAGGAGAGCCCGCACTATCACACCATTGGTGTGATCCTACGAGCTGCAAACTTCAAGTATAGTCATCCTCCAAAATAATTACAACAAGATGTACTCGTTCATATGATTAGTGACACTTCTTTTTTGTCATTGCGAGGAACGCAAGTGACGAAGCAATCTTGTGGGGCTGCTTGGGATAGAGATTGCCACGCCCCGACAGGTCGGGGCTCGCAATGACACAGGAGGTTATTACCCAACGTTACAAACACATGGAGTATCACCCATCCATCTGGACTGTATCACAGGACGAATGCCCCATCTTAGACCAACTCGAATCTGCCAGTAACCGGCAGTTCTTAGCTAAGTTTAATAGGAATGTGTATAATACCAGTTACTTCTCAATGGCCAAAATAATTGCCGTTTGTAAGAGTAAAGAGAAGGGTACCAGAAAGAAAGCTGGAACCGAAGGTATCCTTAAGGAAGACTACGGTCTTGTTGGGGATGCCCATGCCGACTGCTGCACCCATCGGCAGGTGAGTCTATTGGCGATGGAAAGTATCGCCAAGATGAGAAAACTGGGTTTCGATGTGGGTCCCGGCGATTTTGCGGAAAATCTCACTACCCAGGGGGTGGAACTCACATCCCTGCCTGTAGGCACAAAAATCTCCATTGGCAAGGACATCCTCCTTGAGGTCACCCAGATTGGCAAGAAGTGCCACAGCGGTTGTGCTATCTACCAGGAGATAGGTAAATGTATCATGCCCAGGGAGGGGATATTTGCCAGAGTGATTCACGGGGGCTGTGTCAAGGCTGGAGACCCGATAAAGATAGAACAAGCAGATAATGAGACAGAGACGTTGCCCGTATTGAAGTTTACCGAAAAGGGGAGCAGCAGCATCGAAGATGTAGTGGCTAAAGAATCTTCCCTTACTGTATTTTTGAATAACCAAGAGCTGGCGACCTTGCTCTGTTCCCCGGCGAATTTAAGGTATCTGGCGGTGGGATTTCTTGTCTCCGAGGGATTACTTAAAAGCAAAGGTGAGATTAAAAGGATAATGGTTGACGACCGAAGGGGCGTGGTGTGGGTGGAAACTGAAAGAAATGAAGAGCTTGCCGGAGATGTTCTGTCTAAGAAGATTATAGCTTCAGGAGGTGGGAGAGGAGCCTCTCTCCATAGTGCCGCGGCAGCTCAAGGTCAGAAGAAAATCGAATCTAAGATCAAGATCTCTGTTCCTGAGATTTCGGCTCTGGCCAACAAGTTTCAACGTCGCTGCCGTATTTATCGGGCGACCGGCGGTGTCCATAGTGCTGCCTTATGTGATAACAAGGATGTTTTAGTATTTAGCGAAGATATAGGAAGGCATAATGCACTGGATAAAATTTTCGGCGAATGCGTCCTAAACGACATAGCGACGAACGACCGTATAATAATCACCAGCGGCAGGGTCTCTTCGGAGATATTGCTCAAGGTAGCCCGAAGAAATATCCCCATAATTGTCTCTAAGTCCGCTCCTACTAACCTGGGGGTGAGATTAGCTAATGATTTGGGCGTGACCCTGGTGGGCTTCGCCAGGGGCAAGAGGATGAATGTGTACACCCATGCCGAGAGGATAGTCACGGATGAAAAATAAAGATGACGAACTGGTCGAGAAAATCTCAGCTCTTAGGAAAAAAAGAAATGCCGTTATTCTGGTCCATAACTATCAACGGGATGAGGTTCAGGATATAGCCGACTTCCTTGGCGATTCTCTGGAGCTAAGCCAGAATGCCGCTAAAACCGATGCCGATGTCATCGTGTTCTGCGGGGTTCACTTTATGGCGGAAACAGCCTCCATCCTCTGCCCCGATAAGGTGGTCTTGCTGCCCGATATAAACGCTGGCTGCCCCATGGCGGATATGATTACCGCTGAACGTTTGCGAGCCAGGAAAAAGGAACATCCTCAAGCAGTGGTGGTCTGCTACATCAACTCTTCAGCCGAAGTCAAGGCGGAATCCGATATCTGCTGCACCTCCGCCAATGCCGTCGAGATCATAAAAAGCTTGGACGCCCGGGAGATATTGTTTATCCCCGACCAGTATCTTGGGCATTATGTCTCCACCAAGACTGGTAAAAAGATGATTCTGTGGCCCGGCTTTTGCCCCACCCATGTGCGGATAACACCTGAGAGGATAAAAGAGTTGAAGCAGGAGTATCCCCAAGCTAAGGTGGTAGTTCATCCCGAGTGCCGGCCGGAGGTCATTGCCCTGGCTGATGAAGTAGCCAGCACCAGTGGGATGTGCAGATATGCTCAGCGAACTGAGGTCAGAGAAATGGTTGTGGGCACGGAGATTGGGCTAATACACCGACTGAGAAAAGAGAATCCCGGCAAGAGATTTATCCCTGTTTCCGAGCAAGCAATCTGCCCCAACATGAAATTGATTACACTGGAGAAAGTTTTGTGGTCTTTGGAGGAGATGAGCCCTGAGGTGAAGGTCCCCCAAGAAATTCGCCTCAAGGCGATAGCTGCTGTGGATAGGATGCTTGAGGGGAAAGCAAAAATCAAAGGCCAAAAATCAAAATGACAGACCTACTTTTTTCATTTCGGTTTTGAACTTTGTCATTTGACATTGCTTAGGGTTTTGAGCTTTATTTGACATTTGAACTTTGGCATTTGTCATTTTTGGTATTTGGAATTTAGCCAAGGGGATTGCCACGCACCTTTCAGGTGCTCGCAAAGACAAAAAAGTGGAGAGGGGCTTGCAATGACAACTCCCTTCATGTCGTTGCGAGGCACTCTCTCCCCTCTGTCATCGCGAGGCACAATAGTGCCGAAGCAATCTCGGTTGAGCGGATGATGCGGACGGGTTCTTTTGACATTTGAGCTTTGTCATTTGGCATTATTTAGGATTGACCCCTTAACAGCATTTTAATATTTAGATGTTACACTTGAATTAACAAAGAAAAAGAGGATGGAATAAAGCATACATAAAAGATAGGGTTGATTGACAAAGACTGGGAGATAATATATAATTAAAGGAGGTACAGGAAGGGAAAAATGAGGCTCTGGGGGGATCTGGCAACGGTTAAATTGACAACAAGAATCACAGATAGTCAAAAGGTCGAGTTCCCCAAGAATTTATTTGGTCTCCCTTTTCAGGCTTGCCCCCACGGGCAACAAAAAATCGGAAGACCAAAAGCACGAAAGGAGGTGGGTCTATCGGGTAATATATGAAGACTAGGGTTGCTGGAGGCAACCGGTAGTCGACCGACTTGTTCCAGCACCAAAGGCTCGCTTGATGAATAATCAAGCAGCTACAAGAACCAAAAAGGAGGTTGAGATTTGAAAAGGATTATTTTTCTTATTATCGGCGCACTCTTAGTGCTCGGGTTGGTTCTGCCGGGGTGTACTCCTTCAGAGGGTGAGGGGGAGACCGCACTCGTACCAACAACCATGACCTTTGACAAGGGCGGAGTCAACAACACAATTGTGGTCGGCATACCCGGAGAATATACCCACGCGACTGGTGGGATGGCGTACTTGGGCGCTGTAGTAGCACAGAGTCAGATCAACGTTGGCGGGATACTAATAAAGGATGCCACCAACGCTACCCACGCCTACAACTTGACAATTAAATTCGTCGAGACCGGTGAAGCAACCGTGGACCCCACTGGTACAGCGGGCGTAACGGCTATGAATACCTATAAAACCCAGGTGGACTTCTTCGCCGGCGGTTTCCGAACAGAAGCCGTTGATAAATACCGCGATGTGGTTATGAAGAACGATGGCACCGGGATGATTTTCTTCGACTGCGGTGCTGCCACAGAAGCACTGTGCCACAGCGTAGTCACCGATTACCCCGACTACCGGTTCTTCTTCAAGGGCACCCCCTACAATGAGTACTTCCTGGGCACGAGCGTTGTGAAGTGCGTAGACGCGGTGGCAAAAGCAATCAGAACAGCAGCAGGCTTAAATGCTACTTGTGCCCTCAATGCCTGCATAATCGCTGATAACCTGGAGTGGGCTATGGACCAGGCACCACTTATCTCATCAAAGCTGGCAGCCATAAACGTGTATCTTGCCCACACCATAATCTGGGTAGACCCCACTGCCGCAGACGCTGGAGTTGAAATGTCGGGTGTACTGCAAAATCAAGTAGCACCCTGTCATCCCGTGATTATCATCCCCGTACTCTCCTCCAACGCCGGCATTTATTATGACATCTATCGTAATGTTTGGGTACCCAATGCCATGTCGGTAGGCATTAACGTACTTTCCCAGCTTAAGACCCCCTGGGTTACCAAACTTGGTAATCCTCCCGGCGCGAACCAGACCTATAATGCTTATGAGGTTGAACTGGATACCTGGGCATTTGGCACGAACATGACCAGCAAGACATATGGCTTCCTGGCCACATGGGCGGCCTATTTTGGCTCTACCCATGGAGGGTTCGTAGAGTACCCGCTCTATACCGCGGCGACCTATGATGTCATGTGGACTATGAAAGCCGGCATCGAAGCGTGCGCATTCTACAACACAACGAGCGGCGTAGCTACGTGTGATGCTGATACCCTTATCCAGTGGTTGGAAAACCCGGCCAATGCCCAACTCAGCACAACTGGTAAGAGCCAGTTCTATCCTAAGTGGGATGGCACGACACTCTGCAGCGGTAACCCTGCACTCACCTCAGCACAGGTAACCGCACTCTATCCCAGTGCCACTTACGTCAAGTGCGACTGGGCAATGCCCGGACACACCACTCATGACCTGGTCTATGGTCCTGGCTACCTGACCGGTCTTGGCTGTCAGTGGCAGTGGAACGGTGCTTCCTGGGTGAAGAACGGCGTCTGGCCGATGGTAGTAGCAGGAGGCGCGACAGACCAGTACGGCGACTGGAGCTTTGCGTACAACGGCACTTCGGCTCTGGTAATTCCTGCCAATGTAAGCGGAAACGCAACCTGCCATTAATTGCTAGCTCCTCCAAGTGCTAGACCTGGCGGTGACCCCGGTTAACCGGGGTCACCGCTCTTTTTTATCACCAGCCGCCTCTTTTAGGCGGTGGTCAAGAAATCCTAAATTCCAACGCCAAATCCCCGAATTAGTAGCCAGTAGCCAGAATTCAGTATTCAGAAGATTCCCCTACTGGCTACTGGATTCTGTATTCGTGGGGGGGGGGGGGGGGGGTGTTGTTTGTCATTTGGATTTTGACATTTGGAATTTAGCCGTGGGGATTGTCACGCCCCTCTCAGGTGCTCGTAATAACTCTCTTTTTCTGTCATTGCCAGGCATTCTCCCTTTCTGTCATTGCGAGACATTCTCCCTTTCTGTCATTGCGAGGAGCATAGCGACGAAGCAATCTCGGTGTGAAGGGGTAATGAGATTGCCACGCTTCGCTCGCAATGACAACCCTCTCTGTCATTGCGAGGCACGATAGTGCCGAAGCAATCTCGGTGGGGACGTGAGATTGCCACGCACCTTTCAGGTCGCTCGCAATGACAAAAAATCTGGGAAAACCGAAAAAACCTTGACAAGGTCAGGAGACGTGATATATAGTATCCCAACAATTGCACAGAAGGTGAAACCATCTAAAATGCCCAAAATTGCAGGGACGGTCAAGAGCAAAGAACGCAGCGGCGGGGTTTATCCCCGCCTTATTTTGGGCTCCCTTCCTTGGGATTAAGAGTGCCGCGATGGGACATACTATTGCACAAATTATAGTTACGATATTGGTGAAAGGAGGCATATATGCCCTCCTGGCGTCAGGCCTCGCTCTTATCTACGGCGTGGGTCGGATAATTAACCTGGCTCATACGGCATTTTATATGGTAGCAGCCTACTTCTATGTCTACCTCACCCAAGGCTTTCTCCACAGCCTGGGCTGGGGCGTCCCTGAATCGATTGCCGTCACAGTGATCGGCCTTGGCCTGTTAGGCGTGCTGGTTTACCGGTTCCTTCTTGACCGCATCCGCGAGCACGAGGCGGCTGTACTGCTGGTGACCATCAGCATAGGCATGGCTTTGCAAGAGATAATACGCATACAGTTTGGTTCTCTGCCGGTCATCCTTCCCCGTCTTATCGAAGGAACCACAACCATATTGGGCGTTGGAATCGTGAAAGATCAGCTACTGACAGTGGGCGTAGTGGCCGGGGTCATTATCGTGTTGTGGCTGCTGCTAACAAAGACGAAACTGGGTATCTCCATCAGGGCGGTATCCAACGATGCCGAGATTGCCAGCGTCGTGGGGATAAGTGTTTCCCGGACATTGATGGTAACCATGGGGATAGGCACAGCTCTGGCGGGAGTGGCCGCTATCTTGACGACATCCGGAGGGTCAATCTATTATTTGATGTGGCTGCCTCCCTTAATGATGGTCCTGGTGATTGTGGTATTGGGGGGACTGGGAAGTTTCAAGGGTAGTTTCATCGGGGCTTTCATCATAGCCTTCGTGGAGGCACTGGTCCTCAACCTGTACCCTAACCACGGTTACCTGAGCCAGGTGTTTGCTCTGGTAGTTATGATCATAATGCTCATGGTGAGACCGGCGGGGTTGTTCGGCACGCTGTTCGAAGAGGAGAGATTGTAAAGTGGTGAAACGGCTGCTCGGCGATTTCCGGTGGGGTATCTTACCGGTCCCAGGGCGGGTCTTAGCCGTTATCTTCTTTGTAGTCTTATTCTTGTTCCCACTGATTACCCAAGCACTGGTTGGGAAGAACAGTGGGGGTATCATGTTCACGTTTACTTTAACCTGTGTTTATGCTATTTTTGCCGTTAGCTGGGACCTGTTATCTGGTTACAGCGGGCAGGTAAGTTTTGGGCATGCTCTGTGCTTCGGCAGTGGCGCTTACATTTCGGCAATACTGTACCTCCATCTTCACTGGCCGCCGGCGGCAACCATACCAATCGCGACTGTAGGCGCAGCATTGGTTGGAGTGGTCACATGTTTCCCGGCCTTGCGACTGAGAGCACCTTACATATCATTGCTTACGATGGCTCTTCCTGTCATACTGGAAGAGGTAATCAAAGAGTTGCCCCGGGAATGGGCTGGCGGTAAGTATGGTATAGCTCATATTCCCCCTCTTGCCCCCACATCTACAGGTACATATTATATATGTTTGATAGTGATGGCCGCGTCGGTGTTGATAATGTGGAAGCTCACCGATGCCGGGAGCAGATATATCCGGACCGGCCTTATTTTCCATGCCATCCGAGAAGACGAGATTGCCGCCCGCGCCACGGGAATAAATACCATTAGATACAAGATACTGGCTTTTGCCTTCAGCGGCTTTTTTGCCGGGCTTGCCGGTGCTCTAATAGCCCATGTCGCAAATGGTGCCAGCCCCGACCACTTTTCCCTCGTGATGTCCTTCAACGCCATAATATGGGTAGTGTTCGGCGGCATCGTCAGCATATACGGAGCAGTTGTCGGGGCCTTTACCCTCTCTCCCCTTATGGACTTTTTGTCTGCTCAACAGCCTGCTATTGCCTCCTACCGGACGCTGATTGTGACTGTTCTAATAATAGTGATACTGCTGTTCATGCCGGAAGGGATCGCTGTGTGGATACGGGATAAGATTGAGCGAGAGTGTCCTCGCTGCAAGCTCGGCAATGTTGCCTGGCGCAAGGAATGCCGAGCCTGTGGCGCTCCTCTACACTGAGGGATAACAGTAGTCAGTAGACAGTAATCAGTCGTTAGTCGCGCTTATCCCCAAAAGACAAGAAAGTTGATGGCTGGAAGCAATAGCCCCGCCTCTTGTTGAAATTTTTGCGTTTTGCCTTGTTATTTTGATTTTTGAGTTTGTACCCCTTCCCCGAGATTGCTTCGTCACCTTCGGCTCCTCGCAATGACAGACAGGGGGAGAGGGCTTCGCAATGACAGAAAGGGGGCGCCATTGCGGTCTTTTTCTTCTGTCATTGCGAGCCGAGCACTCAGCGCTATGAGTGCTCGGCGTGGTAATCTCACGGACTAAATTCCAATCCCAAACAATGTCAAATGACAAAGCTCAAATGCCAAATGAAGCTCTGAGAAGAAGTGGCTTTGTCATTTGGATTTTGACATTTGAGCTTTGTGGTGGCGGGGATATGAATTCCGCCACTACCCCATTAGGGCCTTCTGGAGACTTTGTAAATTCGATTTATAAATCTGCGGGGTGGTTATTATAAGCCCAAGTATGTCTTCCTGATAGTCTCATCCTTGAGCAATTCCGCAGCTGTTCCCTGGGCGATGATGTGTCCCCTCGACACGACATAGTTCCTCTTGGAGAGGGCGAAGGCAAAGCTGATATCCTGCTCAGCCAGGAGTATAGTAACTCCCAGTTCGAGGTAAATCTCCTCTATTCGCTTGAAGAGGTCGTCCTTTATCTTGGGGGCCAGCCCGCTGGACGGCTCATCAACCAACATCAATTTAGGCCGGCGCATAAGAGCGCGGCCAACAGCCAGCATCTGCCGTTCCCCACCGGATAAAGTTCCAGCCAGTTGGTTTTTCCTCTCTCCCAGTCTGGGAAACAGTGCATTAACTTTGGCCAGGCTCTCGCTGACTTCTTTCTTATCCCGGCACAGGTAGGCTCCGGCGAGGAGGTTCTCCTTGACCGTCATCTCGACAAAAGGCCGGCCCATCTGCGGGCAGAGCTGGACACCCTTCTTGGCTATTTCAGATGCCGATAGCTTGTCAATCCTTTCCCCTTCAAATTCGATGCTGCCTTCAAAGGTTACATCGGACTTCGTGGTGCCCCTGAGGACTTTTCTATCCCAGTTTATCAGACCGGCGATAGCGCGGAGAAGAGTGGTCTTGCCGGCGCCATTGGGGCCGACGAGCCCGACAAACTCTCCTGTTTCCACCTTCAGGCTGGCGTCATCTAGGATGGTGGCTGTATCGTACTTTACGACTACATTTTTTACCTCAAGCAATAATCACCTCCTTGCCGGTATAAGCTTCAATCACGGCGGGGTTTTTGACTATTTCCTGGGGGGTACCCTGGGTGATGACTTCTCCATAATTGAGGACAATCACCCGGTCAACTATTTTCATGAGTTCACTGAGCTTGTGTTCAATTATCAGCATAGCCGGCCCTTCGCTATGCAGCCTGCCAAACCGCCCTCCTTTGTGCAATCTTTTCAGGGATTTAGCGACAAGCTCTGTTTCGGCAGGATTGAGTCCCCCGAAGGGTTCATCAAGGATAAGGAGTTCAGGCTCGGTAGCAATGGCCCGGGCTACCTCCAGACGTTTCAAGTCCCCATGAGACAAGGTGGAGGCTGGCTCACGAGCCCGGTCGGCGATGCCCACGAACTCCAGCGCGTCCCGCGCTTTCACCACGGTGGTCTTGGTCCATTCCCCACCCCTGGTTACCCGCGGGCACATGCAACCAACCATGACATTGGCGATAATAGGAAGGTGACGAAATGGCTTCACTACCTGGAAAGTCCCTACGAGCCCCCTCTGGACGATTTTCCAGGGACGCCACCCGGTTATGTCCTCGCCCTTAAATCGGATTCTCCCGGACTCGGGCTTGAATATGCCGATTATGCACCGTACGAGGGTAGTCTTCCCAGAACCATTGGGCCCAATCAGACCTACCATCTCGTCCCGGCCTATTTGGAAGCTAACATTGTTGACAGCAACCAGTCCGCCAAAACGCTTGGTTAAGTTTTCTACTTCGAGAAATGCCGCCATTATAGTTCCTCCTCTCTCAACTCACGGCGTGATACCTTGCCGATGTCTGTCTTAGGCACCTCTCCTCGGAACTCCACTATCTTGGGTACCATGTAGGAAGCCAGTTTTCCAGCACAAAACTTTATAATGTCTTCCTCTGACACTTTCCCTCTGGCTTCAGACTCCAGAACGACGATAGCTTTAACTTTCTCGCCAACCTCGGGGTCGGGGACACCGATGACGCCGGCCTCCTTGACTTGAGGATGAGAAGCAATTACTTCCTCTACTTCTCTGGCAAATACTTGCAGACCCTTGTATTTAATCATGTCTTTCTTCCTGTCGTAGAAGTAGAAATAGCCCTCTTCATCCATTCTGGCCAGGTCCCCGGTGCGCAGCCAGGTTTCACCGTCGATTTCCAAAAGTACTTCCTTGGTTGCTTCCGGCCTCCCCCAGTATCCCGGGAAGACATTGGGCCCTTTGAATACCATTTCGCCTGTTTCCCCCACGGGAAGGAACTTGGTGCCTTCCGCCTCCATTATGCCCGCCACGCAGCCAGGCATAGGTACACCGAAGGAACCGATTTTCGCCCTGCCGTAGGGATTGACCATACCTGTCGAGGTCGTCTCGGTCATGCCCCAGCCTTCGTGGATTCTGGCGCCGGTCCGCTTTTCCCAGCCCCGGGCAGTATCCTCGAGAAGAGCATCAGCACCGGAGATAAGCACTTTTACCTTCTTCCAATTTACTCTGTCAGTCTTTTCATAGTCCTTGAGATATTCATACAGGGCGGGAACGCTGTAGAAAATAGTCCCATGGTAATTTTCCAGTGCGTTCAAAATGTCATCAGGGTCAGGAGTGGTGATTAGTATTGAAGTGTAACCCTCGGTCATTCCTCCCATCATGACCACTGCTTGACCATAGATGTGATAGAAAGGCAAATAAGCTATTACGGTTTCTTTCCCTTCCTGTACGATATCGCCCCAGAATTTACTGCCGAGCTGTCGAGCGGCGGCAAAATTGTAATGAGTTATCTTGGCACCTTTGGGTTTCCCGGTCGTCCCTCCGGTGTAGGATTCGGGGGATATTTCTTAAGCAAATCCTGGAATCGATAAAATCCTTCTCTTTGAAATAGTTCCACAGGCGGGGCGGCCATTTTCTGATATACAGCCCGGAGCACACTGCTGCCCAAAAACTTTTTCATTGAAGGCAGGTATTCGTTGATGCTGGTCAGGATGACAGCATCCAGCTTGACCCCGCTTTTTTCCACATTATCGTAAAGAATATCCAGGCAGACAAGCATTCTCGCCCCGCTGTCTTCAATCTGGTACTTGATTTCGGAGCTGACATAAACAGGGCTGATTGCCGTCAAGGTTGCTCCGGCTTTCAGGGCTCCCATATAAGCTATGATGAACTGCGGCGAATTAAGCAGCAGGAGGGCAACCTTGTCCCCTTTCTTGATGCCCAAATCATGTAGCGCCGCAGCAAACCTGTCGACCTGGTCTCGGAGCTCTTTGTAGCTTACCTTTCTACCATAGAATACTACAGCGGTCTTGTCCTTCCATTTTTCTGTAGTCTCATTAAAGGTATCCACCACTGACTTTTCTTCGACTGTAATATCCTTGGGCACACCCGGCAGATACCATTTCAACCACGGCTTGGCTTCATATATGGCTTTGTTAGGATCCTGTGTCATTTCTTATCTTACCTCCATTTTATTACAGACAGCATTTGTGGTTAAGTCCAAAACGCAATAACTAAGCGTTTCTAAAATTCAAACCTATCTTACTCATATTTTATTAAAGTGTCAAGCTTGTCCATATCCTGCCAAAACACTGCTTAGCAGCATCGTGCCTCGCAACGACTTGACGGTGCAGTGAGAGTGGTATAACATAAGCAAGCCCTAATTTCGGAAAAATGGAATAGAAAATAACAAAGAAAGGAGACTAATTATATGGAAGAAGCAGTAATCGTCAGTTATCTGAGGACACCCTTTTCCCGGTCGAGGCCGAGAGAGCCGGAGAGGGACGCGTTCAACGGTCTGAGAATGGACGACCTGGCAGCCAGGCTGATCCAGGAAATGTTGAAACAGACCAAGATAAACCCCGCGGAAATCAACGATGTGCTCACGGGGACAGCCATGCCGGTGCTCGAGCAGTGGCTTTACGGGGGAAAGTCTATCAACTTTTTAGCTAAGCTGCCGTGGAATGTCCCGGCGCAGGGGATTGACCGTCAGTGTGCCTCATCGATGTCCACGATACACCAGGGGGCCATGGAAATCATGCTGGGCTACTCCGATATCGTCATCTCCTGCGGAATCGAGCACATGACCCACATCCCGACCCTGGGAGGCGGCGGGCGAGAGGTACCGATATCACCTAATCCCAAATTTATGGAATTCAAAGAATTGGACATAATGACCACCATGAACATGGGACTGACTGCGGAGAAGCTATTATCACAGACCAACTTCACACGGGAGGACATGGACAAATGGGCCATGAAAAGTCATCAAATGGCAGCCAAGGCTCTCCAGGAAGGGTATTTCAAGGGGGAGATAATGCCGGTTGAGGCGCCGCAGGCGGACGGCACGAAGAAAGTCATTGACTATGACCTAGCCATCAGGGCTGATACTACGCTGGAAGCTCTGGCCCAGTTGAAGCCTTCCTTCAAGCCGGATGGGCAGATAACGCCGGGCAACTCCTCTCCACTCAATGCCGGTGCCAGTGCCATGATGCTGATGTCCAAGAAGAAGGCCAAGAAGTTAGGCCTCAAGCCCCTGGCCAAAATTATATCCATGGGGTGGGCTGGCGTTGACCCCACAATGATGGGCAAAGGGCCGGTCCCGGCCAGCCGCATGGCTCTGGAACATGTCGGTCTCAAAGCGAAGGACATCGATTTCTGGGAGATTAACGAGGCCTTCGTCATCGTGGCACTCTATACCATGAAAGAACTGGGTATCGATCCCAATAAAGTCAACGTCAAGGGTGGCGCTACCGCTATCGGACACCCGCTGGGGGCCAGCGGCACCAGGCTGGTGGGTACCTGCGCCAGAATACTCAACCTTGAGAAAGGGAAATACGGTCTGGCCACCGCCTGCATCGGCGGCGGTCAGGGCGCTGCCACCATACTGGAGCGGGAAGCCTAAAAAGGCATTAACTCTTATTCCTCGATTTGTCGGGGCGGGGCTTGTCCTCGCCCCCTTTTTGTTATTCGAGCCATTAAATTCCCCCGAGGTGTGAAGGCCTCCTTTCCTTCACGTCCATTGTGAGCCTTTTCTTCGTCATTGCGAGCCCTTCGCCCCCTGTCACTCTGAGCCGAAGGCGAAGAATCTCCGCTTCCCTCAGCGTCAACTCCACGTGGCAATGTCGTGCACTTTCCTTGCAATATGATAGAATAATTCCAATAACCTGGATTTAATACAAAAGAGATGTACAAGAAAAATGGATTTAATACAAAAGAGATGTACAAGAAAAAGAAAGTAGCTGCCTTGAAGCACCGGCAGCGCCAAAAAAAGTTCAAGGAAAAGAGAAAGGCCCAGGCTCCAGCAAAAGAACCTCCAGCCAAGGAACAATGAAGAGAGCCCTCCTGTTGACCGGCAAGCCGGGCACAGGCAAGACTGCTCTCATCAAAGAAGCCCTGGCCAGGTCCAAAGTCAAGGGAGGTGGCTTCTATACTGAGGAGATACGGACTGGGGGAATAAGGCAGGGGTTCAGGCTTGTCACCCTTGATGGTCAGGAGGCGATATTAGCCCATGTCGGCATCTCCAGCCCCTATCAGGTTAGCAAATACCGGGTGGACACAGCTGCTCTGGACAGAGTTGGCGTTTCTGCTCTGCGCCAGGCGCTGAAAGAAACCGACCTCATAGTCATTGATGAGATTGGCAAGATGGAGCTTCTGTCGCCCCAGTTCAAGGAAGCCGTGACGCAGGCCATAAACAGCGGCCAAAAAGTTTTGGGCACTATTATGCTTAACCCCCATCCCTTTGCCGACGACATCAAACGCCATCCTGAAGTCGAAGTGCTCCTGGTAACCAGAGATAATCGCACTGAGGTAATGAAGAAAGTCTTAAACTGGCTAACTGAAGGGTGAACTGAGGCGGTCGCTCAAAGAGCTGTCGCTAGCTACCTCTGCGGCTCGATAATCACTTTCAGGAAACTAGTAGACAGGAGACAGGAGTCAGGAGTCAGTAATCAGCAGACAGTAGTCAGTAGCCAGCATTTGGATTTATTTGAAGATTGGATTTTGGTATTTGGAATTTAGCCAATGAGATTGCCACGTCCCGATAAATCGGGACTCGCAATGACAAAAGTAAGGCGGTGAGATTCCTACGGCGGGACTTGACAATCTTAATAATAGGTGTATGATGTAATTAATAGTTCAGGTTTAGGTTATTACAAGCTTCTTAGGATTCTGCCAGATTCATATCAAGTATTGGGTGACCCAGGCTCTAACTAAAATTTTTGAAAAAGGAGGTCATCCAATGGGTTTTGAA
>JBEKTM010000014.1:0-24174 GCA_049516035.1 Dehalococcoidia bacterium | reverse complement strand
ATAGATGATGAACCGCTGAAAAGATGCCCCGAATGCGGCGCCGAGATAAGGAAGCTCTTCTCTCGCCCATTCCTGGGCCGAAAAGAATCCTTTACCCATGAAGGCCCCTTGAATTATTTGGAGGACGAGGACGACGAGTTAGGGCTGGAGGAAGACCTCGCCGAAGACGAAGTCTGGGAGTGAAGGAGAGCACGCCTCAAAAAAATTAGAGAGGAAGGTACAAGGTAAGGAGTGACATTGAGTAATTATTGGTTAGTGGTAGGTTCTCCCAACAATTGGAAAACTGCTTTTGATCACAAAAACATTTGGGGCCTTAAACAAACACAGAGACACTTTTGGGAGAGCCTGAGTGAAAAAGATGTGCTGCTTTTTTATGTCACAAGCCCTGTAAGCGGGATAATCGGCCATGGCACTGTTCGTACAAAATTCCCCCAGGATAAGCCTTTATGGCCTCAAGAGATCAAGGAAAACAAAATTATATGGCCATTGCGCTTTGAGTTTGATGTAGAGCGTTGCCTTCCTCCCGATAAATGGCAGGCATCCAAAATAACTTCGAGTGAACTGTTTCCGAGAGGAGGTTTCCAAGCATTAAGTCAAGATATAGCCCAGAAGCTTATTTTTAAGTTCACATCCTTGCCTAAAGAATACTATGTAGGGACTCCAACGCCAATCTCAGCAAAAGAGACTCCTCCTATCTATCCACCTGAACTCCTGCAAGCAGAACGAGCTTCACCTTCGCACGATGAGCTTAAACATAGACTGGCAGAAATTGGGCAACTTCAAGGCTATCTTGCTGATGAAGAGTATGTCTTTGATACTGGGAGGCTTGATGTTGTGTGGAGAAGAGTAGAGCGCTCCGTGCCAACCTATGTGTTTGAAGTCCAAGTCGGTGGAGATGTGTACCACGCTCTGGGAAAACTGAAGCATGCCTTTGATTTATGGAATAGCCACATTTTTATCGTTGCACCTCAAGAAGACCGCAATAGAGTTGATAATTTGCTATCTGGGACTTTCCACGAGATTAATAATCGGATCAAATTTATCGAATTGGAAAAAGTGGAAGAGCTTTATAAACGCAAAAAGGCTTATTTAGACTTTGAAAAAGAACTGGGTATATAGTGTTTCTTGGAATAATCAAATTTACCGAAGGAGCAGCAGATGCTTGATAAGGCGTACGACTTTGATATCTCGGATGGTTTTATTCATGAGCTTGCTTCGGCTATCCTTTTGAGCGATCGGAGTCCAGAGTTCATGCTGACCCAGGATAAATATGCCTATCGGGTTAGAGGAGGAAGCGATGGGCACCTATATCATAGAAAGGGGGCTAGTGACAATTGGATTCTGATTGCAAATTGGTGCTTTTATGGTCTTTATATTGTAGTTCGCTATCGAAAGCCAGTCTGGTTAGAACCAATGTACCAAAGCCTGTTTGCCAAAATGAATTTTGTTTCCGTTACCTTCTTCGATCGTAGTATTGAATTAATTGGCACAGAAGGGGAAATCCTAAGAGGCAGAAAGTTTCGCCTGAGTCCTCCTTCCGCCCTGAGCAAAGTCATGACCGAGAAGTTTGGCTATACCCAGGAGAAGGTAGAAGAGCTCAAAGCAACATTGTATGTATGACTGAACGTGTCACGAGTGGTTGAAGGATAATTTCAAGTCTTTCTTTGGGGATGGCGAGCTTGATTGGGAGTGGATAAGGGGGAGGATTAGAGTATAAGAAGTGTTTGCTGTTTATCCTGGGCACTGTTTCGGGCAGTTACTGGCTTGTGTAGCTAATGTACTTACCGGAGTCGATTAAAAGGAGGAAATTATGTCACAAAAAGTAACTAAGGAAGAACTTTTGGCCAAAGCAAAGAAGCCAGCGGAAGATGCTATGAAATTGCATGCATTCTATCGGGGTAAGATGCAGACAGTGCCCAAATGCCAGGTCCGTGATTTTAATGATTTTGCCATCTACTATACCCCCGGTGTTGCTGAGGTCTGCCGGGCGATAAAGGCAGATGTGTCGAAATTTGCAGAGTTAACTAACAGATGGAACACTATAGCTGTTGTTTCGGATTGCACCAGGGTGCTGGGACTCGGCGATATTGGGCCCAAGGCGGGCTACCCCGTAATGGAAGGAAAGTGCCTGTTGTTCAAATACCTTGGTGGTGTGGATGCTGTACCGATTTGTATAGGTACTAAGGACCCTGATGAAATCATTCAGGCAGTTAAATGGCTGCAGCCATCTTTCGCTGGCATTAACCTGGAAGATATTGCCAATCCTAAGTGCTTCTATATTCTGGACCGCCTGAGGGCCGAAGCTGAGATTCCGGTATGGCATGATGACCAGCAAGGGACAGCTACAGTAATGCTGGCCGGGTTGATAAACGCTTTGAAGATTGTGGGCAAGAAGATGAACGAAGTGAGGATTGTCCTCCTGGGTTCAGGGGCAGCCAATGTGGCTTCTGCCCGACTTCTTTTCGCCTGTGGAGCCAGGCCTGAGACCACCATAGTGGTTGACAGCACAGGCATCCTTCATCCCGGACGGAAAGATATAGCGGAAAAGAAAGAAGAGTATGCCGATAAGTGGCGATTTTGCCAGACTACCAATGCTGAGAAAAGGACTGGCGGCTTGACCGAGGCACTAAAGGGTGCTGACGTGCTTATCTCTTATTCTAAGTCAGGGCCGGGAGTAATTACGCCTGAGCAAGTCAAGTTAATGGCCAAGAATGCTATATGTTTCATTTGTGCCAATCCTATACCTGAAATCTGGCCCTGGGAAGCTAAAGAGGCAGGAGCTAAAATTGTCGCCACTGGCAGGTCCGATTTCCCCAACCAGGTAAATAATTCCATAGGCTTTCCTGCTATATTTCGTGGCGTTCTCGATGTTGGGGCAAAGACTATCACTGATGATATGTGCATTGTCGCTGCCCAGTCATTAGCAAAATATGCCGAAGAGCGCGGCATGGATGAAGATAATATCGTACCCACAATGGGGGAGACGGCAGCTTTCGTTCAGGAAGCAGTAGATGTAGGAATGGAAGCTCAGAAGGAAGGAATTGCCTCAATAAAAATCAGCCGCCAGGAATTGCGCAAGAAAGTTGAGTCCATGATAAATAGTGCCAAGGCAACTCATGATGCCTTAGTAAAAGCAGGCTGCATCCCTCCAGCGGTGACTGATTAAGAGCGTCTGCAGGCTGGTATTGAAGCCTGCTCATAAAGTCTTAAATGATATCGAGAAGGCTGTCATTTTAGTATGGTGCTATTGTCCTGTGTTTTGAGGTTATTATGACTAATGCTGAGGGAAATGGGTTAGTCCTCCAACGTGACGAATCTGTTGGCAAGGTCTGCTGCCGCTGGGAGTGACTGCATCCAGAATGCCTTGTTCTCCGGGTCTCCGGCACCAAACAGGTGATCGTACTTTATTCTATCTTCACGGGTTGGCAGGCGCTCGATGGTACGAACAGCCAGCTCGTGCAGTTGGCGAGCATTGGCTAGACGTGAATTAAGTGCCACATAATACAGGCTGAGCTTCTCCACCTCTTTGACTTCTCTGCCCACCTCCCGCCCTGCCTGCCTGAACTGGCTGAGGACGACAAGCACCCTGTCTCCAAGATTCATTGGCGGAATCTCATACTCATTCCCGGCTGGAATACGGGTTACTAGGTCAGTGCCTTTGGATCGCAAAGCAATCCGTTTTTTCATCTCGACAAGGCTGGAGCCAGAACTGCCTGCTAAAACGAAGACAAACTGTGCACCTCTGTCAGTATTAGCATCCAGGTATGGCAAGAGCACCTCATACGGCCAGGTTTCCTGGGGTTTGGCATCAACCTCATCAATCAAGCAAAGACATGGTTTGTTCTCGGCATCGAGCTGAGCAAGACCAGAGAGGAACTCCTGGCGGCTGCACTTCGCCAGGTTGCACTCTTGGTAATGTATGGCCTGTGGCAGTGAAGCTGCCACCTGTTGGACAAAATAGGTTTTGCCGCTGCCAGGTGCTGCCCAGACGAGGTAGTTTTCTCGCTTTCGGCTGGGGCGGTCAAATCCAGCTACAATCTTGTGTCGGGCGTCCTTCAATGTATTACGCACGGTCTCTTCATATCTGGTATAGTCACCGACAACGCGATATCGCGATAGGGCGACCCAATCCAGTGCTCCGATGAAAGACCGTGCCTCCTGTGTCACAGGGTCATCCACAGCTGTGGTAAGGTCCGGCGCCGCTGGTTGATTGGACTCTACTGCTTTACCAACAGGGACCGGGTCGCCTAGGAACTCGGCAATGGCACGCAGCACGGATTCAAAATCACCGAGCCAAGGAAAGTGGTCTCCTCCCTCCAGTGGGACGAAGCGGGCATTTGGGATCAAAGATGCCAGTTCTCTGCCTAATCGGAAGGGCATGGCCCGGTCTTGCTGGCGATGGAGCACCAGTGTTGGAACCCTGAGACGGGGAAGGAAGTGCACTACATCATTTTTATATACCTGTTCTAGTGTTTTGGCAGCTGTCTCCGTGGTGGCACACTCACGCTGGTGCCTGGCGAACATTTCACGAGCAGCGGCATCGGCACCAGGCATGAAAATGTCAGCTAGCGCCCTTGAACCAATCCCCCAATGAGCACGAACCAAGGAAATTAAAGAGGATTTAACCTCCTCTGTGGTGATTGCTGGACCACAGGCATAAGCACCGTAGAGGATTAGATGGCTGACACGCCGGGGGTGTTTTGCTATATAGGCTATAGCAATAGAACCACCGCAAGAGTAGCCCAGTAATGCCAGGCGTTTCAGTTTGAGACAGTCAATAACTGTCTCCAGGTCCTGAAGGTCCGAATCCAGTGAGAATTCTGTCCGCGTCCGGTCGGAGAGGCCCGTTCCGGGCCGGTCGTAGCACACCAGGGTGTGATGATTCGCCAACCTTTCCCAAAAACGGCGGTATACCGGTTCTTGCCAATTCAATTTTTGATGGCTGACCCACGGTGGTGGCATAACCAAGGCAGGCCCCTGACCCACTATAGAATAAGCCAGACGCAAACCATCCGGGGCGGTGCAAAAACGAATCTGCTGCTCCATGACCCAACCCTTGTCCTCGAATTCCGCAAATCTACCAGCGAAGCTATCTTAAGCATATCTAATCTAATTGTCAAGACTGCAATACACGTCACATCTACCAAGCGAGCTAATCTCCGTGGCTTGAGTCATTAAACAAAATAAGATTTGTTGTAAAGTGACTAACACTATCGGCAATGTGATACAATGCGAATCAGGAAAAAACTGCTACTGTGCTTGCCGTTGAAGTCAGCCATATAGTCAAGTCCTTCGCAGATAAGGTCGTGGTTAACGACCTGTCTTTCTCCGTCGCTCAAGGCGAGATATTCGGCCTGATTGGTCCTAATGGCGCTGGCAAGACTACCACCATCAGGATGATGATGGACATCATCAAGCCGGACTCGGGCGATGTGACTATCCTCGGCGAGCAGTTGAGCGAATCTACCAAAAACAAGCTTGGCTACCTGCCTGAGGAAAGAGGACTGTATAAGAAGCTGAGTGTCCTCGACTCTATCATCTACCTTGCCTCCCTCAAGAGTATGGACAGGTACTCAGCCGAGGAAAAAGCTAACGAGCTGCTCAATCAGACAGGCATGCTGCCCCACAAGGGAAAAAAGATCGAAGAGTTGAGCCGGGGCATGGGACAGATTATCCAGTTCATCGTTGGTATCATCCACGACCCAGAACTGGTTGTTCTGGACGAACCCTTTGCCGGACTCGACCCGGTCAACACCGAGTTATTGAAAGGGATGCTCTTTGACCTGAAGAATCAAGGTAAAGCTTTAATCCTGAGCACACACCAGATGAATGAAATTGAGGAACTATGCGACCGCATATTGATGATAAATCATGGGCGCTCGGTTCTTTACGGGAATCTGGCTGAAATCAAGTCTAGGTATAGAAGCAATTCGGTCCTGCTGGAATTTGAGGGAGAGCTGGGAGAAGTGCCGGGAGTTGCCGAGAAACGCACCCACAAAGGCTACGTCGAGCTGGTCCTTGATGGGAATACAACTCCCCAGCAAGTCCTGGAACGGTTGGTAAGCCAGAGAGTAGTAATTAATCGCTTTGAAGTGGCTACTCCTCCACTTAACGAAATATTCCTGAGGGTGGTGGGTACGGCCCATGAATAAGACGCTTCTGATACTGAGGCATGAATTCCGGCACACGATAACGAGGAGAGGGTTTATCGTCATGACCCTTATCGTGCCACTGATAGTCCTCCTGTTGATAGGAGTTTTCCATCTCGTATCGGGAATCGCCAGGCCGACAGTGGAAGCGATGAGTATCGGATATGTGGATGAGCTAGGTGGATTCCAGCAATATACCAGCCAGGGAAATATAACGCTGGTTCGCTTTGACACACAGAGTGGCGCGACTGAAGCGCTGGTCAAGGGCGACATTAAAGAGTATTTCGTCATCCCGCCGGATTATATTTCTGCCGGGGCGATTAACCGTTACACCCTGGAAAAACAGCTTGCGGCGTCCCCTGCCATAACCGCGGCGATTAATAATTTTCTGTTAGGCAATTTGCTGGCAGGGAAGGTCCCCGCAGCTACCATAGCCAGGATTGAAGCACCCTTGAATCTGGTTACCACCAGGCTTACCGAAACTGGCGAGGTGGCTCCAGAGCAAGGCGGATACGGGAACCTGATCATTCCCTTTGTTTTTGGCGTTCTACTGGCTCTCTCCATCATTTTCTCCTCCACTTATCTGCTCCAGGGGCTGGCTGACGAGAAAGAGAATCGCCTTATAGAGATATTGTTGTCGTCTGTTTCCGCCCGCCAATTGCTGACCGGCAAAGTCTTAGGTATGGGCGCCGCCGGGCTGGTACAGGTGGCTGTCTGGGCGATCTCAGCTCCACTCCTGTTGAACCTGGCTTCCTCATCCATCGGCGGCTTTATCAGCACAATACGATTACCGGCCAATTTCGTTGTTCTGGCCATAGTGTATTTCATCCTGGGCTACTTATTGTTTGCCGTGATTTCGGCCGCTATCGGCGCCATCAGTTCCAGTTCCCGCGAAGGGCAACAACTGATCGGGGTTTTTACACTTCCTGCACTTATACCCCTGTGGTTTACGTCTTTGTTGATGTTTTTCCCGGGCAACCCAGTCTGGGTCTTTTTCACCATTTTCCCTCTCTCGTCTCCTGTGGAAGTGATAATGAGGCTCGGCGTGAGTGATATACCTGCCTGGCAACTGGTTACCAGTATAGCGGTGCTGGTGCTCTCCATCATTGGAATTTTGTTATTAACCATCAGGGTTTTCAGAACTTACTTGCTCATGTATGGGAAAAGGCCCGGCATCGGAGAAGTTCTTCGAAGCCTCAGGACTGGATAGGCTATGGTATTCGGCTATACGCATAAAATCGGACATGCCTACTTTACCAGCTTCGAGAGAAAATATAGAAAAGAGGAATAAAGCATGGACACAATAACCTTGGTAAATCTAATACTCTGCATCATAATAGTGATCTTGGGCTGTGTAGGTTTTAAGAAAACCAAAGATAAATGGCCCCTATACATTGCTATAAGCTTCGGGCTGTTCGGGCTCTCCCACTTGTTGACGCTTCTGGGCTTTAAAGACACCTTGGAGGCTTTCTTAATTGGCATTAGAACGGTTGCTTACCTACTGGTTATATATACTGTGTATCGAGTAGCATTCAAGAAATAGCTGGAAACAAAGGGCAACAATAAGAAGATCGCTTAGAAGTTTCTTGATTATCTCAGACTTAAGTTTCGGATGTGCCGCACTCGCCGGCCTGGCCTTTAAGCGTTTCCACAGCATGAGACAGCGCCGGCAGTATCACTTCCAGACATTCGCGTACCGCCTTAGGACTTCCCGGTAGGTTGATAATTAAGCATTTCCCGCGAGTGCCCACGACTGCTCGACTGAGCATAGCCCGGGGAGTCTTCTTCAGGCTCTCAGCCCTCATGGCCTCGGCAAAGCCGGGGACAATTCTATCCACCACGGCAAGAGTCGCCTCGGGAGTAACGTCTCTGGGAGTGAGTCCTGTGCCACCCGTGGTGATGACCACGTCTAAATTGTCTTCACCTGCCCACTTAACCAGCTTGTCAACGATGAGTCCCTTCTCATCAGGAACGATGCTGTAATTTGCAATGCGCACATCCATGCGGGACAGAATTTCGCGAATAGCCTCTCCGCTCTTGTCCTGGCGCTCCCCTCTGGAGCCTTTGTCGCTAATGGTCAATATCCCTACGGTAAACATTTTCCTTCACCTAGCCCTCTTCCTTTCTGGGGGTAGAAAGGCATTGCTCTGGCTGTTCAACACAAAATTCTTTTCTATGAAATCAGCTACTGCCACTGTATCACCCCAGGGAAGCTGAACTATATCGGTATCCAATGACCCATCAGTGACAATGGCCGAAAGCTCCTCGGGGGAACATAATAAGTCATCGCCGAGTTCTTTTCTATGCACTTCGATTTTGGGGATTTTGCTTTTTCTGAATCCTTCGGCAAGGATTAGGTCGAATTCATGGCCAAGGATGGGCATAATTTCCTCAATATTAAAGTCATGGTCTAATTTCTTAATGAAGGCGAGCTTATCGGGCGAGCTAATACACACAGTATCGCTGCCCGCTTGAGCAAATTTCCAGCTATCTTTCTTGGGCTGGTCTATTTCCATCCCGCCTCGACTGTGCTTTAAAGCAGCGACTTTGTACCCTCTTCTTTTAAACTCGGCAATAAGTTGCTCCATAAGCACTGTTTTACCGGATCCAGATTTGCCCACGATGGAAACAATCGGTAACGTTTTCACCTCGCCTTGTTCCTCCACCCAATCCAGCATCTGCACCTCGACCATGTCTCCAGCCTTTACCCCCTGGCTGCTTTCGGGGATAATAGCTAAACCATTGGCTTTGGCCATGGATGTCAGGATTCCCGAGCCTTGGGGGCCGGTGAGGGAGGCATGATATTGACCACCGCGTTTGGTTACCATCACCCTGGCGAAGAGGCGGCGGCCATCAGTATCTGCAATATCATCCTCGATAATCGCTTGAATAGTTGGCTTGGCCAGAATTTTCTTTCCCATCATTTTTAGTATGGCGGGACGGGCGAATTGTTCAAAGGTAATCATGGAGCTGACGGGATTGCCTGGGAGTCCCAAATGAGGCACCTTCCTCTTTTTCCTTCCTGCCACCTTCTTAATAACCCCGAAGGCCAGCGGTTTTCCGGGCTTCATGCAAACCGTCCAGAAACCAATCTCACCATGCTCGGCAAGGACGTCTTTTACTATATCGTAATCTCCCTTAGAGACACCGCCGGAGGTAATGAGCATATCTGCGTCCAATCCCTCATCTATCTTCTCGGTTAGAGACTGGACCGAATCGCGTCCTATGCCCAGGATTTTGGGAATTCCGCCGTAGCGAGAGACTTCGGCAGCAATGGTATAGGTATTACTATCATAAATCTGACCGGGAGCTAACGGCTGGTCAACACCGATAAGCTCATCTCCCGTAGCTAGAATAGCCACAGTCGGCCGGCGGATGACCAGCGCAGTAGAGTGTCCCAAGGATGCCAACACCCCTATCTCTTGAGGGCGAAGCATCGTTCCTTTCTCAAGAATTAAGTTTCCCCTGGCAATATCCTCGCCTCTGCAGCGGACATTCAGTCCTTTCTCTGCCTGACATAATATGCCGATATGCGAAAGGTCTCCCTTGGATGATTTGCGGCTAAGTTCATCGGTATCCTCAAATTTAACCACGGCATCGGCCCCTTTGGGCAATGGCGCGCCCGTCATGATGCGGATAGCCGTCCCTGGTTTAACCATTTTTGTGGGGAGGGATCCGGCAGCAACTTCCCCGACCACGGCTAAATATCTCGGTGATGATTCACCACCCCCCCGAGTATCTTCGGCTCGCAGGGCATAACCATCCATGGCGGAATTATCCAGTGGCGGAATATCTATAGTGGAATAGACATCTTCAGTCAGAACCTGTCCCAGACAGTCCAGAATAGGCTTCCGTTCCGGCTCAAGGACCTCAACATAACTCAAAACTTTCTCCAGGGCTTCTTCCACAGAGATCATGCGGCAAACTCCTAAAACTGTATTATAGATTATCTTTGTCGTCATACCAACTTTCTTTGCTACTCCAATTCAAATAGAAAAAAATCAGGCAGTTGGTGTATTATGAGCAAAGGACTTTAGTTTTGAGAATTTATGGGCAAAGTAACTTGCATTATCCCAAATATTGGTTTAAAATGACAAACCGCCGTGTTTGGAGGCAATAGTCAGTGATGAGCATTTTGGTGGGCCTGGCTATTTTATTTCCTATCATTGCAGGTCTTGTTTGCCTGCCGATTAAAAACCAGAAAGCTAGAGGCGGCATTGTTTGTCTCACTGCCGCGGTTCTCATAATAAACTCCATCCTCTTTCTGCGGCAAGGTCCTTTTCCCATTCCGCCTGCTCCTACATGGGATTCGGTCATCTTAGTTTTTAATTATGTCATACTAGCGATCTTCCTCTTTGTGGCCATCAGGGATATTGCCCAAAGAGGCATATCTCGACACAATATCCTCACCATAGTTTTAACCCTGGCCGCCGGTATCCCCTTAGCAATTTTTGAGTTTTCCTGGGCGCCACACACACCACTAGAAGTTACCCCTGCCCTCTATATTGACCATCTATCCATAATCATGTGCCTTACCATTTCTATTATAGGCTCGCTTATCTGCGTCTATGCCATAAGATACATGAAAGACCATGAAGAGCACCGTATGCATCTTGGGGAACTTAAGGAGACAACACAGCCGAGGTTCTTCTTCTTTATGCTCATGTTCCTGGGTGCTATGAACGGACTGGTCTTCGCCAATAATCTACTCTGGCTGGGATTCTTCTGGGAAATGACCACATTGGCCTGCTGGGGCTTGATTAGCCATGATAGGACTCCCATTGCCATAACCAATGCCTTTCGCGCCTTCTGGATGTGCCTGATTGGTAGCGTTGGCTTTAGTCTGGCTATCATGTTACTATGGAATGGATCGTCTGACTCGATTTCGTTGATGCAAGTCATCAACAATGGTGCCTCAGCCGGTCCCCTCTTTCTTTTGCCCTTTGCTCTACTATGTCTGGCTGGTTTCACCAAGGCCGCGCAACTCCCGTTTCAGAGCTGGTTACTGGGCGCCATGGTTGCCCCTACACCAGTTTCCGCCTTACTGCATTCCAGCACTATGGTTAACGCCGGGGTTTATCTTGTGCTACGTATTGCACCTGGCTTTCAAGGCACCCACCTTTCCACCCTTATAGCTATTTATGGTGGCGCAGTCTTCCTGGCTACTGCCATACTAGCTATAAGCCAGAGCGAAGCGAAGAAGGTTCTGGCTTATTCCACAATTGGCAATCTCGGTCTCATTATACTTTGTGCGGGCATAAATACTCCGTTAGCCATAGCTGTGGGCATTATGCTCCTAATCTTCCACGCTATATCCAAGGGACTTCTCTTTTTATGTGCTGGTGCTATTGAGCACCACATCTGGAGCAGGAATATAGAAGATATGGAGGGGATAGCCAGAAATCTCCCCCTCCTGACAGGCATAACCATAGCGGGAATGCTTTCCATGCTGGTAGCTCCTTTTGGTGTCCTTATCGCCAAGTGGGGAGCTATGGAGGCAGCCTCTAGCATTGGCGTGTGGTCAACTCTGGTGCTCGTATTGCTTATGCTTGGCTCAGGAGCCACTACCGTTTTTTGGGCCAAGTGGATCGGTCGCTTTCTATGCCACAGTCCTGTGCCGGGAAGCTCCAAGATGGAGCCATTCATTCCCCTTTATCATGGCATCTTGTTGATGTTGATTACCTTTGCCGTGGCATTTAGCATACTAATTGCTCCGATATATAACAGCATTGTCGCCCCAGCTTTAACTGAAGCAGGCTACAATGCGGCTTTAGCTTTTACTACCGGCGCCTGGTTCTTGAAATCCCCCATGGGCATTTTCGCGGCCTGGCCAATTTTCATAATAATCACCTTGGCTCTATTGATTCCTGCCCTTACTACCAGAGCAAAGCCAGAAGCAAGTCGCAGTTCCTACATGTGCGGAGAGAATGTGGAAATTGGAGTGGATGAATTTGTGGCTGTAGCTGACGAAAGAACAGAGCTTAAGACCGGCGGATTCTATATTGAAAATGTGCTGGGAGAAGGAAACCTTAATAGATTTGTCGTGCCCGTGGGCATTGTGTTACTCGTTATTTTGTTCATTGTGGCGATGATATGAGCACAGGTTGGTTAATCGGAAGTGCCGTAATTGCGGTTATAGTAGCCCCTTTGATAGGGGGACTACTCAGAGGCATTGACCGCAAATTGACCGCTCACATGCAGGGAAGAATCGGACCGCCGATAATACAACCCTTCTACGATGTCATCAAGCTCTTTGGCAAGAAACCGATGGTTGCCGGTGGGGCTCAGCTTGCATTCGCTTACGCCTATCTCGCCCTAATCATCACCTCAGTAGTATTCTTCGCTCTGAGGCAGGACTTGATGGTGGTGCTTTTTATCCTGTTCTTTGGCAGCCTCTGCCTTCCGATTGGAGCTTTAAGTGTGAAGTCGCCTTATAGTCAGTTCGGAGGACACCGGGAACTGCTGCAGTTCTTGGCCTATGAGCCGATTTTGCTCTTAGCGGCAATACCTATAGCTTTAAAGGCTGGAGGCTTTCCCATCGCCAATATATTTGAGTATGGGCAACCACTTCTTCCCCATTTGTGGATAACTTTTATCGCCCTGCTTATTGCTCTGGCTATAGTAATGAGAAAATCCCCATTCGACATCTCCAGTTCGGAGCATGCCCATCAAGAGCTAGTTAGAGGGGTGGTTACAGAATACTCCGGCCCATATCTGGCTCTGATAGAGCTGGGGCACTGGTACGAGATGGTTTTGCTCTTATCTATCCTGGGACTCTTCTGGGTGACAGGCAGCCTATGGTGGCTATCCATCATAATAGCCTTAGGAAGCTGGTTCATTATGCTGATTGTGGATAATATCAATGCTCGTCTCACCTGGTCCTGGATGCTGAAATTCGCCTGGGGCGCAGGTGTAACTCTGGTAGCTTTGAATATATTATTTATAAACTTAGGCTGGATGTAGAAAAATGGGAATTCTAAGTACATCGAGAGTGAAATCACCCTGGCTGCTACACTTTGATTGTGGTAGCTGTAATGGCTGCGATATAGAGATACTGGCCGCTCTTACTCCCCTCTACGATATAGAAAGATTCGGCATCGTCAATATGGGCAATCCTAAACATGCTGATGTCCTTCTGGTGACCGGTCCAGCAAACCACCGCAATTACCGAGTATTGCGCAATCTCTACGAGCAGATGCCTGACCCTAAGGGAGTGATAGTAGTGGGAACCTGTGGCTGCACGGGTGGCGTATTTCACAATTGCCCCAATATTATTGGTGGCATAGATAAGGTCATACCCGTGGACGTTTACGTCCCTGGCTGCGCCGCCAGACCTGAAGCTATCATCGATGGCGTAGTATTAGCTTTGAAAAAACTCTCGAGGAGCTGAGGGATGGTAATAGATAATAGCGAAGTGAACGTCAAAAGGATCAACCAGATCTTGGCTACATATAAAGGTGAGAGCAACTTGCTCATTCAGGTACTTCTTGAGATTCAAAAGGAACTCCGTTGGCTGCCCAAAGAAGGATTAATCAGAATAAGCCAGGAATTGAATGTGCCGCTGAGGCAAGTATACCATGCCGTCACCTTCTACAAAGCTTTTAGCTTGGTTCCCAAAGGCAAGTACACTGTCAGCGTGTGTATGGGCACAGCATGTCATGTTCGTGGCTCGCCACGAATTCTGGATAGAGTGGAACAGACTCTGGGCATCCATTCTGGAGAAACCACACCTGACTTTAAGTTCAGCCTGGAGACGGTGAATTGTTTGGGTTGCTGTGCCATGGGTCCAGTGATGGTTGTTGGTGACGTCTATCATGGTAAGTTATCGCTTGACCAGGTGCGGCGGATATTGGATAGCTATGATTAGGAAAGCAATATGCCAAAATTGAAATCAGCTCTGGAACTGGAAGAGTTAAGGAAAGGTATAGTCTCCAGGAGAGATCCCAATAGGCTGTGCTTCACGGTATGTTCGGGAACTGCTTGCCTGGCAATTGGGAGTAAACAAACATTTGCCGCTTTTGAGAAAGAACTTGAAAAACAGGGACTTAAAGATAGAGCAGACCTTAAGCCTACGGGATGTCCTGGTTTTTGCGAGCAAGGTCCTATTGTTGTCGTTTATCCCCAAGAGACCTGTTATCTTCATGTGCAGCCTGAAGATGTGGCTGAGATCATCTCCCAAAGTATAAAGGGGCAGATTGTTGAGAAGTTGCTCTATGTTGACCCGGTAACGGGAAAGGCAATATCCCGTGAGTCTGATATTCCCTTCTATAAATATCAAAAACGTCTTATTTTGGGCAATAACCGATTAATCGATGCTACGAAAATTGATGACTATATTGCCTTGGGCGGCTATAAAGCTCTGTCGAAGGCAGTATTTGACATGTCTCCAGAGCAAGTCATGGCAGAAATAGAAAAGGCTAGTTTAAGGGGTCGAGGTGGAGGTGGTTTCCCCACAGCCAGAAAGTGGAAATCCACAAGAGACGCTCCAGGAGAGCCGAAATATGTCATTGTTAACTGTGATGAGGGCGACCCGGGTGCTTTTATGAATAGGGCATTGATGGAGGGCAATCCCCATAGTGTACTGGAAGGGTTGACCATCGGTGCCTATGCTATGGGTTCTCACGAGGGCTTTATTTATGTACGCCAAGAATATCCTCTGGCTGCGGAGAACATTGTTATTGCTATTAAGCAAGCTGAAGATTATGGTCTTTTGGGCAAGAATATCCTGGGCTCAGTTTTCGACTTCAGTATAAAGGTTCACAAAGGCGCGGGAGCCTTCGTTTCAGGTGAATCCAGCGCCCTTATGAACGCGATAGAAGGGAAGGTTGGCGAGCCTAGGCCAAAGTACATTCATACTGCCGAGAAAGGGCTCTGGGACAAGCCCAGTTGCCTTAACAATGTAGAGACCTGGGCTGATGTGCCGTTTATTATCAATAATGGTGCTGATTGGTTCGCTTCCATTGGCACAGAGGGAAGTAAAGGCACCAAGATATTTTCCTTAGTGGGCAAGGTGAATAATACCGGGCTTGTCGAAGTCCCTCTGGGGACGCCATTAAAAGATATTATCTACAAAATAGGTGGCGGTGTTAGAGGAAATAAGAAGTTCAAGGCTGTCCAGACAGGTGGCCCTTCTGGTGGGTGCATACCAGAACAATACATGGATTCGCCGGTGGATTTTGATGAGCTAACCAAGCTAGGTGCCATGATGGGCTCAGGTGGCATGATTGTTACCGATGAAGATACTTGTATGGTTGATTTTGCCAAATACTTCGTCCATTTCCTTAGCGAAGAATCCTGTGGTAAATGTGTTCCTTGCCGTGAAGGGATAAGTCATATGCTTGATATCTTAACCAGAATTACTGAAGGGAGAGGACAGGCTAGTGACATTCAGTTATTGGAGGGCCTTGCCAAAATGCTTAAGGATGCCTCCCTATGTGCTCTGGGGCAAACCGCAGCTAACCCGGTGCTGACTACCTTGAGGTACTTTCGGCAAGAATATGACGCCCATATTTATGAGAAAAGATGTCCCGCAGGCGTATGCAAAGATTTGATCGCCTTCTATATTGAGCCTGATAAATGCCAGGCATGCTTGATTTGTGCCAGGAACTGTCCTGTGAACGCTATCGAAGGTGGTAAGAATCTGATTCATGTCATAGACCAAAGTAAGTGCATTAAATGTGGCACTTGTTTTGACGTCTGCCCGCCGCGATTTAGCGCTATTAAAAAAATTTCCGGCGAACCAGTTCCAGTACTAATTCCTGAACAGGACAGGGTAATACAGCGCAAGGGTTAAAGTGAAAAAAATAACACTCAATATTGATGATAAAGAGATAACGGTCGAAGAAGGCATGACAATTCTTCAAGTAGCCAGAGGTGCTGGCATAGATATTCCCACGCTTTGCTACCATGAAAAGCTTGAGCCCTATGGGGCATGCCGATTATGTCTTGTGGAAATAGGGACTCCTCCCCGAACTAGGCTGGTTGCATCCTGTGTCTATCCTGCGGCTGATGGACTGGTAGTAAAGACCAAGTCGGAAAGGGTAATCCAAACCAGGAAGATGCTTTTGGAGCTTCTTCTGGCCCGTGCTCCCGGAGCAAAAATCATAAAGGACTTAGCTGAGGAATACGGGGTTACCAAAGCTCGTTTAAGAAAGACTGCAACTTTTTGTATCCTTTGTGGCCTGTGTGTCAGGTACTGTGCTGAAATTAAGAAAGCCGATGCCATCGGTTTTATTGGCAGGGGCATAGAGAGAGAAGTTATGTTTATCCCTGAGATAGCGACAGAATCATGTCCCTCATGTCGAAAATGTTTCCCACTTTGTCCTACAGGAGTTCTCGAAAGCAATTTCATGCTAGTTCAAAGTCTGCTTTTGAAGCAATAGATGCCATGTTACAGAATGAAGTGCTAGTTAACAAAGCTGAGCTTGTCTCTGAAGTGCAAGGTATGCGGGCTCAGAAAGCGAGGTTTGCTACAACTACTTGCCTCGACTTAGGAGACCACTTTGAAGTTATTTACCACTTTGAGTTTGAAGACAGTGCCGGATTTGTCAAGCATATCAAGATCAACATAGGCAAGGAAGAAACCCTGCCCAGCATATCTAGTATCTATCTCTGCGCCGCTCTTGTTGAGAACGAAATGCAGGACCAGTTCAATATAAAAATAAGTGGCCTCGCTATCGATTTCCAGAAGAGATTTATTCGGGGAAAAGAAAGCCCTGACATTTCACTTCTTAAACCTATCCCTTATGTACTCAAACCACCAGTACGCCTTCCAGTCAGGTGCAGTCAAGCCTGTCCTGCTGGAATTGACGTTCCCAAGTATGTCCGGTTAGTGGGAATTGGTAGATTTGATGAAGCTTTGGCGGTGATGAAGCAAGCTAATCCATTTCCAGGAGTCTGTGGCCGGGTATGCTTGGCACCTTGTGAAGAAGCCTGTCGTCAGGAAAGGCAAGGTCAGCCCATAGCTATCAAATTGCTTAAGAGGTTTGCCTTTGAGCATGGAAAGTATAAAAGCAGGATGACTTCTAGCCCAACAGGGAAGAGAGTTACTATCATAGGCTCTGGGCCTTCAGGTCTTACTGCTGCTTACTTCTTAGCTAAAAAAGGACACAAAGTTATAGTCTTTGAAGCTATGCCTGAACCAGGAGGCATGATGCGGGTGGGCATACCTCAAACCGAGTTACCGAGAGACGTATTGGATAAGGAGATCAACGATATTAAGGGACTTGGCGTTGAAATAAGACTAAATAGCCGGATAGAGTCTTTAGAGGAACTTGTTTCTCAAGGTTATGATGCTATTCTAGTAGCTATTGGCTGTCCTCTGGTGTTGCGCCAGAGCGCAGTAGTAGCAGCTCTTAGCGGCAAACCTGAAATACTGAAGCAATTTGCCTTGACAAGTAAAAGAGTGAATGGAGCAAATATTATTGAGGTAGATCCAAATACGCTTGCTACTTCAAAGCCGGGCATCTTTGCCACTGGAGACGCTATCTTGGGGCCTACATCGGTAGTCAATGCCATTGGCTCAGGCAAAAAGGCGGCAATTTCTATTGACAAATATCTTGGTGGCAATGGAGAATTGCCCGTAGAGGAAATAGAAGCAACAGGTCCAACATCACGAGAAACCTTTCTCGAGCGACAAAAACCCAAGAGGCGTCCTAAGCTACCCAAGTATTCCAAAGCTGAGATCACAGCGTCTGGTGAGGATGAACCTGGCTTTAGTCAGGCTGTGGCTACAGCTGAAGGCCAGCGATGCTGGCGCTGCGACCTGGAGGAATAAAAATGACAGTAAGAACAGTGATTCCCTTTGGTCCCCAACACCCAGTATTGCCCGAGCCTATTCACCTTAAGCTGGAGCTAGAAGATGAAAAGGTAGTGGGGGTAACACCTGTAATCGGATACGTGCACCGAGGAATAGAAAAGGCTGCTGAGCTTAATAGCTTCCGCCAGAATGTCTTTCTTTGTGAGAGGATATGCGGCATTTGCAGCATCACTCATGCCCTGACTTACTGCCAGGGTGTCGAAGCTCTGATGGGCGTGGAAGTGCCTCCCAGAGCTAGATTCCTGCGTCTTTTTTGGAGTGAACTCTCACGAGTACACAGCCATCTCCTGTGGCTGGGACTTTTGGCTGATGCCTTGGGCTTCGAAAGTTTATTTATGCAGATATGGCGGGCCAGAGAGATGGTCATGGACCTCCTCGAGACGACCGCCGGACATAGAGTAATTACCTCGACCTGCCTCGTTGGTGGTGTAAGAAGAGATATAGACAAAGAGATGGCCAAGGAAGTAGATAAGAGACTTATTGCTCTTAAAGAGGTGCTGGATAACACTGCGGCACCTACATTACTCCATGACCCTACCATCAAGCGTCGTGCTGTGAACAAAGGGATGTTATCTAAGGAACAAGCCGAGCTTCTGGGAGCGGTTGGGCCTACTGCCCGAGGGAGTGGTGTGGCTATAGATATGAGGCAAACAAACTATGCCGCTTATGAGGAAGTGGGCTTTGAACCGGTCGTAGAAACTGCTGGAGATAGCTATGCCCGGACCTTAGTCAGAGCTAGAGAGGTCTACCAGTGTATAGAGCTTATGCGCAAGGCCCTGGCCATGATGCCGGAGGGCGAGATATTGGTCAGGGCTGATGGCTATCCTGAAGGCGAGACTATCTCACGGACAGAGCAGCCCCGAGGGGAACTTATCTACTACATAAAGGGCAATGGGACAAACCATCTAGAGAGATTGAAGATAAGAACGCCGACATTCGCCAACATACCTACGTTGTTGGTTATGTTGCCTGGCTGTGAGATGGCTGATGTGCCGGTAATTACTTTGTCTATAGATCCCTGTATTTCTTGTACTGAGAGGTAATAGAAATGGCCTGGATGCTTCCGACAATCATAAAGAACCTCTTCTCTCGACCGGCTACCAGACGTTATCCTTTTAAGGATATCAGGGAGCCCTTCCCGGGCTATCGAGGCAAAATTTACTGGGATGCTAGCAAATGTGATCTATGTGGCGATTGTGCTCGGGTGTGTCCGGCGGAAGCTATAGAAGTCAGTCTGGAAAACAGGCAGATAAAGTATGACCCCTTCAAATGCATCTACTGCGGGACATGCATGCAAACTTGTCTTCCCATGGCAATAAGTCAAGATAAGTATTACACCAAGCCCGCTGCTTCTAAGGCAGTAGAGACAATAAGCGTGCCTGTTTAATATTTAATCGACCTCATTATTGTCATTCTATATACAGCGTGAGGCAGATCCACGCATTAAGTTCAGGATTAATTTGACAATTCGCAGCTTTAGCCCTAATATTTAAACGGTGAACTCTACGTAGCTGGATAATTAAGAAGGCGATAAATAGTAAGGAGGTAAGAATGAGAGAAAAAGTAGAAGCAGCCTTAGCACAAGTAAGGCCGGCTTTGTTAGCCGACGGGGGGGACGTCCAACTAATAGATGTCAAGGATGGAGTGGTGAAATTAAAATTGACCGGTGCCTGCGGTGGCTGCCCCATGGCAACTATGACTTTGAAGGGTGGGATTGAGCGGGTGCTCAAGGAAAAAGTGCCTGGAGTTAAGGAGGTGGTGGCTGTCTAGTCTGTGGCTGCATTTCAGGGAGAAGACGAAAGTGAATCAAGCTGGAGATTAAATGCCTCGGGAATATTTTATCTGCCACTCTTGTGGTGAAAGAGTGGAGTGTAGTGGAAAGGAGCGACCCTGTGAGGTGCTCGATGGCTGGCTTATGGTGTCACTATGGAAAGGCCCGGAGACAGTCGAGCATTATAATTTTTGCTCCTTGACTTGCCTCAAAACATGGGTGGATACCCAACTTCCTCAAGTCCCTGACGCATTTTTAAGAGCTTTTGAGAAGGGGAGGGAATGAAGATGCCCATCTATGAGTATTGTTGTCCTGAGTGTAATTTTAAGTTTGAATTACTTCGCCAGCAAAGCAAAGCAAATGAAAGTGTCTCTTGCCCTCGCTGTCATCATGACGCTAAGCGAATACTCTCCTCTTTTACCTCTTTTTCTAAAAACGGTGAAGGTCCATCTACCCCCATTGGGGGAAGTTCCTCTTGTAGCTCGTGCTCTGCCACAAGTTGTGCCACTTGTCAAATGTAACTCCCTCGTCATAAACTGCCAAGAATCCGGATTAGGAGAACACTAAATAACTGGTCTGTGAAGATAAATGCCAGACATGTAAATTATATCGGTGAGCCGAGATGATTGGGATAAAGTGCATTGAAATTAAAGAATGAAGTAGTTTACAATATGGCGGCTTGATTTGCTGCACCAAATGCATGAACTTGGAGTAACTGAAAACATAGTTAATATTACTTTAGCCAAGGCTGGTGAGGCGCAAGCTAACAAGGTCATCCAAATTAACTTAGTAGTTGGCGAGTTGTCCGGATTTGTCCCCGATTGTATTCAATTTTATTTCGATTCTCTTAGTAAAAATACCATTGCTCAAGGAGCAGCACTCCACTTTGAATCAGTGCCAGCTCAATTGCGTTGTCGGGATTGCTCCACGATTTTCCATCCCCAAGATACCCTATGGTCTTGCCCTAAATGCGGGGGCCAGAGTGTAGAAATATTCAAGGGACGGGAGCTCTATATTGAAAGTGTGGAGGTGGAATGAAAAAAATAGAAGTTATCCAGAACATTCTGGAGGCTAATGAGACCATAGCTAGCCGAAATCAGCAGCTGCTGGATAAGCACAAGGTTTTCGCTATTAACATTATGTCAGCCCCGGGTGCTGGCAAGACGAGTCTTATTCTGCAAACTCTGACGAGGCTGAAAGGCAGGTTGAACATAGCTGTTATCGAAGGCGATGTTGCTTCCACAGTAGATGCAGAGAAAGTGCAAGGCAAGGCAAAAGCAGTAGTTCAAATAAATACCCGTAATATGCCGGAAAGTTGCTCATTAATGGCTGCCATGATTGAGTCAGCTCTAAAAGATATGCCTCTGGATAACATAGACCTAATCTTAATCGAAAATGTGGGCAATCTCATTTGCCCCGCTGAGTTTACCCTGGGGGAACACAAACGAGTGGTGATTTCCAGCCTGCCTGAGGGAGATGATAAACCCATTAAATATCCTCTGATTTTTATTGATGCCGATGCCGTGATAATAAATAAGATGGACCTTCTTCCTTATGTTGATTTCGATATTGCCGCCTTTCGCCGTTCCATCACAGGACTAAACCCTAAAGTCGAAGTCTTCCAAGTTTCCTGCAAGACCGGCGAGGGGATAGAAAGATGGTGCTCCTGGATATTGGAACAAGTGGAAACCAATACTGTAAAGAGATAGAGGTTTCACATGCCTAACCGTTATCATTTGACCGTTGACAAGCCACTGCTGTGGGTGTTAACATCTCTCTGTTTCTAATGGCGCGGTGCTTTGTGAGTTGCTCGGCTGACAGGAGATGGGAGAGCGATGTTAAAGAAATCATGGCGCCGTTGAAAAATCTCAAAACAAGGAGGATCTCATGGCTTATGCGAATTTAATTGTAGGGCAGGAGGAAAATGTCGGCATAATCACCTTGAACCGGCCGCCGGCAAACCCGATAAACCTAGCTGTGCTTACTGAGCTGGATGATGTTTTGGCCAAGTGGGAAAAGGATAAAGCGGTGAGAGCCATAATCATCACAGGAGCCGGAGAGAGGGGATTTTCAGCCGGCTTTGATTTAAAGACGGCTGGGACGCCCGATGGTGAAAAGGCTATGTCCCGGGGGCAAGAGGTGTTCAGCCACATTGAGAAGTATCCCAAGCCTGTAATTGCCGCCATAAATGGCTTTGCCCTTGGTGGTGGTTGCGAACTGGCAATGGCCTGCCACTTCAGGATAATGCTCAACTCTGAGCAAGTGGTTATGGGGCAGCCCGAGATTGACCGAGGTATTATACCCGGCTGGGGTGGTACCCAGCGGTTGCCCAGGCTGGTGGGTAAGACTAAAGCGATGGAAATGCTTCTACTCGGCACGAGGGTCAACGCCCCCGAGGCTTTGCGCATCGGGCTTGTAACCAGGGTGTCTCAGCCAGGGCAGTTGATGAACGATGCCAAGGAACTCGCCAAGGCGCTGGCGAAAAAGGCGCCGATTGCTGTGCAAATTATACTCGACGCAGTGACTAGGGGACTTGAGACCACCACTGACCAAGGCGTGAAAATAGAACTGGAAGGCTCGCAACGAGTAAGCAAAACGAAGGATGCCATGGAAGGCGCGATAGCGTTTATCCAGAAACGCGAGCCGGTTTTCAAAGGAGAATAGCTTTCTGGGGCGAAAGTAAAAAATAAAAGGAGGTTTTCTGATATGAAAGTCGAAGATGTCAAGAAGATAGCGGTTATGGGAGCCGGAGACATGGGGCATGGCATTGCCGAGGTGGCGCTGCTTGCTGGCTACAAGGTGGCAATGCGAGATATCGAGCAGAGATTCGTTGACAAAGGGCTTTCTCGGATTAAAGAGAGCCTGGATAAGCTCGTGGAGAAACAAAAAGTCACTGCAGATAATCAAAAGGCGATGCTGGCTAATATCAAAACCTTTGTTGATATTGCCGAGTCTGTTAAGGACGCTGATTTTGTTATTGAGGCAGTCCCCGAGATTATGGACCTCAAGAAGCAGGTTTTCCAGGCAGTGGATAAAGCCGCTCCCAAACATGCCATACTGGCTTCCAACACCTCCAATATGAGCATCACGGAGATTGCCGCGGCTACGAAGAGGCCACAGCAGGTCGTCGGTTTTCATTTCTTTAACCCGGCCGTCCTCATGAAGCTCGTTGAGGTCATAAAGGGAGGGAAAACGAGCGAAGAGACAATGCAGGTGGCATATAATGTGGCGCTGAAGATGAACAAGGTGCCGGTCAGGGTTGAGAAGGACTCTATCGGATTTGTTTATAATCGGGTCAACGCGCCGACTGCAATCCTACTTGACCTCATATTAGAGAAACGCGAGGCTGCCCCTATGGAAATTGATGCCAAGATGAGAAAGATGGGTATGCCTATGGGGCCGTATGAGCTCATGGACTACGTGGGGCTGGATGTCGCCTATCACAGCGCTCTTTATTTTGCTGAGAAACTTTCTCGTGACTACGCCCCGCCCAGCTGGCTGAAGGCAAAGATTGATGCCGGTACACTGGGGAAGAAGACAGGCAAGGGCATTTTTGATTGGTCTAAGGGCAGACCGGAGATAGACTTGTCAAAGGCCAAAGAGGATTTCGACCCTACTGCTTTGATTGCACTGCAGGTTAATGAGGCGACTAAGCTGCTGGAGGATGGGGTAGTCAAGAGTGCGGATGAAATTGACAAGGCCATGGTTAATGGGGGCGGTTCGATGTTTGGTCCTTTCCAGCTTGGCAAAAGCGTAGGGTATGATAAGCTGGCTAAGATATGTGAAGACCTTGCCAAGAAGTATGGCATCAAAGCGTTCCAGCCCACGGAGATGTTGAAGAAAGGGAAGATCTGACAAGAGACGCAAGTTTGACTTAAATCAAACCGGGGTCTGCATTACGGGAATTGCTTCTCTCTGGGTGCGGCCCCGGTTTTGTTACGGTGTCAACCTTCTTCATAGTTTGGTTTTACTTCATTTGCCGACTTTTTACCGGATGCAGATGGAACTCTGGGAAAAATCCCGAAAAAACCTGGCAGTGTGGGGGTGATATACTATAAACAGTTCAGAGCAATGTTAGAGATGAAGAAAGAGAAAAAGATTCTACTATTCTTAGCACTGGTCCTTGTTGGTGCACTGCTTTTTAGCTCTATGCCCGCTTTGGCTGATGGAAATTCTGGTCATGGAAAGTCACTGGCGGAAGCCAGAAAGGCCTTGGAACAAGAACTTCTGCCTCTGGCTGGGGCTGGCTTTGTGGGTATCACTCATTCAGAAACTGAGGGCAAAATCACCGTCTTTGTCGAGAACGAACAGGCAAAACAAAAAGTGCCGCGTTCCTTTGAAGGTTACGCAGTGCGGACGGAGGTTACCGGGAAAATACAAGCATTTTCTACCCAAGTGGCGGAGCCCCTAACCGGCGTTAGCGCAGAGAGGAAAGG
>JBEKTM010000013.1:0-27913 GCA_049516035.1 Dehalococcoidia bacterium | reverse complement strand
GGGGGTGAAATATGAAAGATTGGGCTTTTGGTTTAACCATGACAGTTTTAGGGATGGGTGTCACATTTCTCACACTTTACTTATTGACCCTGTTAATTCGTCTCTTAATCAAGTTGTTCCCTAGGAAGGAAGAGGAAGAGAAGAGCGAGGGCTAGGTTTGAGATGATACTCAACATATAAAGTAAGGAGGCTTTTGATGGATGTCATTATTTCAGCTCTTTCTAGCTTGGTACAAGGGTTTGCCAACCTTACCTGGCAAAGCGCCATTATGGTTTTTCTGGGCTGTCTTCTCCTTTATCTGGGCGTTGCCAGAAAATTTGAGCCTCTTCTATTGGTCCCTATCGGGTTCGGCGTGATCTTAGGAAATCTTCCCTTAGCTACTTTATCGGCATACGATCAAGGTGGCATCATAAATTTGCTCTATAACTCGGGTATCCTTACCGAGCTATTTCCCTGCCTTCTTTTTCTCGGACTTGGCGCCATGATAGATTTTGGCCCTATGCTGGGCAACCCGCGTGTGCTTATCTTCGGCGCTGCCGGTCAATTTGGCATATTTCTGACCCTCCTTTTGGCTCTGCAACTTGGATTTGTCCGCCAGGAGGCTGTTTCCATAGCTATAATAGGGGCCTGTGATGGCCCCACTGCCATATATGTCACCAGTAAATATGCACGTGAACTATTGCCGGCGGTATCAATCGCTGCCTATTCCTATATGTCTCTGGTGCCGATTATCCAGCCTCCTATTATGAGAGCCTTAACCACCAAAAAAGAACGCGCCATACTTATGGAGCCTGGCGAGAAAAAGGTTTCCCAGAGGGTTAAAATCCTTTTCCCCCTGGTGACTGGAATAGTTACCATACTTATAGCTCCGATGGGGGCACCGTTAATGGGAATGCTGATGCTGGGGAATTTCATGAGGGAGTCTGGTGTACTCGAAAGGCTGGTAAACGTTTCCGAATCAACTTTGACCAACATAGTAACCCTCTTCTTGGGGCTTTGCATCGGCGCCTCTATGTTGGGCGGCAATTTCCTGCGATGGCAAACCATACTGGTGTTTATTCTCGGATTAATAGCGATTGCGCTTGACACAGTAACAGGGGTTTTGCTGGGGAAGCTCATGAGAGTGATAACCAAGGGGAAAATAAATCCCCTCATCGGTGCCGCCGGTACCTCGGCTTTTCCAATGTCAGCAAGAGTAGTACAAAAGGAAGGGCAGAAGGCCAATCCGCGAAGTTTTTTGTTGTTCCATGCTATAGGTGCTAATACCGGTGGTCAGATAGGCTCGGTTATGGCCGCCGCAGTCATGCTGGCAATTATGGCAGGTATGGGCATCAAGCCACTGCCGTAGCACCTATTCAACCCCTGAGTGCAACAATGGGTGGTTCACGGCATTGAATAAAGTGTCGTCCTGTGTTACATTTTAGATTGCCTTTGTATTATTGGCCCCTGTAGCTCAGAGGATAGAGCACTGGCCTCCGGAGCCAGGTGCAAGGGTTCGAGTCCCTTCAGGGGCGCTTTGTAATTGGGCTGTTTAGAAATGTAGTTGCCCAATTTGTTTGGCTTCCCCTTTGTCATTGCGAGGCTGGCGAAGTCAGCCGAAGCAATCTCGTGAGGGGTATATGAGATTGCCATGCATCTTTCAGGTGCTCGCAATGACAAAGGGAGAGTGGCCTGATAAATCAGGCAGCTACAAAAATATTCAAAATTGAACGGGAAATCAAAATTAAATAGCCTCTTTGTATGATAAGGAGGGTGTTAGGTTATGGCTGAGCTTCTTGAAGTAAGATGGCATGGCAGAGGAGGGCTGGGAGCGGTGACTTCGGCGGAGCTAGTTGCCCGTGCTGCTATAAGCGAAGGAAAATATGCTCAATCATTTCCTAGCTTTGGACCCGAAAGGAGGGGAGCGCCGGTCCTTGCTTTTCTCAGAGTAAGTGATGAATTCATTAGAACCAGGACAGCTATCTCCGAACCTGATGTAGTGGCTGTGCTCGATCCCGGGTTGTTGCACGCAGTTGACGTGACCTCAGGGCTCAAGGAGAATGGTACAATCATAATTAATTCCAGGAAGTCACCTGCTGAACTGAAGTCTGAGTTTGGATATAAATGGCCTGTAGCTACAGTGGACGCTACAAAGATCGCCAGGGAAACTATCGGAATTCCTATCACTAACACCGCTATGATAGGCGCACTGCTAAGAATTACTGAGGCTGTGAAACTTGACTCTGTGATTGAGCAGCTACAGGAACGGTTCGGGGCACGGGCTAAGGCGAATATCGAGGCTATGAAAAGAGCTTACAGGGAGACTGTGATAAAGGAGTAAGGGATGACGGAGAAAAGGCTGAAAACGGGATCTGATTTTACCTGGAAGGACATGGAAGTTGGCAATATAGTTACAGAAGCAGGCAGTGCTGCCTTGCGCAGGACAGGTGATTGGAGATCCCAAAGGCCGATAATAGATAAGGAAAAATGTAACAAATGCGGCTTATGCTGGCTTTATTGCCCTGATGCAGCCATAAAGCCTCTTGAGGATGGATATTATGGGACTGACCTTTTCTACTGTAAAGGCTGTGGCATTTGTGCCAATGTGTGTCCCAAAGAGGCCATAACTATGGTAGAGGAGGAGGAAAAATGAGCAAAAGAGTGGGGCTGGAGGCTTCACATGCTGCTGCCGAAGCAGCCAGGATGGCTGACGTGGATGTCATTTCTGCCTATCCCATAACACCCCAGACGCATATCCCCGAGAGGCTTGCCGAGATGGTGGCTGATGGTGAACTGAACGCAGCTTATATACCTGTGGAGTCGGAGCACTCGGCCCTGAGCGCTTGTCTGGGAGCCGCCGCGGTAGGGGCAAGGACCTTTACTGCTACTGCGGGTCAAGGCTTGGAACTTATGCATGAAGTTGTTTACATTGCTTCATCTATGAGATATCCCATAGTCATGACAGTATGCAATAGAGCTCTTTCTGCACCCTTAAGTGTTTGGGGAGACCACTCCGATGTTATGGCTGTCCGAGACACTGGCTGGATCCAGGTATTTTGCCAGAATAGCCAGGAGGCATTTGACATGACCCTTTGGGCTTTTCGTGTTGGTGAAGATCCCAGAGTCCTTTTGCCGGTAATGGTTCATTTCGATGGATTTCACCTGTCTCACGTAACAGAGCCCGTTATTGTGCCAGAACAAGAAGAAGTGGATAGATTTCTCCCCAAATTTCACTATCCTTTTGCTTTAGACCCCGACAAACCGATGACCCACGGAGCTTTCGGTCCGCCCGACATATATGCAGAAGCGAAGATAGCTCAAGAGGTGGCGTTCAGGAAATCCAAGGATGTAATGCTCCAAGGGTGGAAGGAATTTGGGGACATCTTTGGTCGTTATTATCACCCCGTTTGCTTCTGACGATGGGAAGTTTTAGTGAGACAGCAACGATTGCCATAGATACAAAGAGGAACCAAGGAGAATCTGTAGGACTTGTCAGCTTGCGTCTTTGGAGGCCTTTCCCATTCGAGGAACTTCGCCAGGCGGTAAAGAATGCCGAAACTCTTATTGTTTTTGACCGCTGTATCTCCTTCGGAGGCCCCGGGGGGCCAGTTTACTCCGAAGTTAGGTCAGCCTTATATGATGAGAAAGAGAGGCCAAAAGTTGTGAGTTTTATAGGTGGTTTGGGTGGGAGGGACATGTCGGTAAAAGATTTTGAATATGTTATTGACCGGGGTCGGGAAATCGCGGAAAAGGGGTCAAAGGAGTTATTTGAGGCAGTGGGCATAAGAGGAAAAATAACAGGTATAAGAGGGTAAAAATGGAGGGGAAATTTATAAAATTTGGCAAAAATCTTGTGACCACAGAGGAGTTTGTCGCTGAGGGACATAGTTTTTGTGTGGGCTGTGGCGAAGCTTTGGCATTAAGACTCGCCGGCAAAGCTCTGGGAAGGGATGTAATAATTGCTAATGCTACCGGGTGCATAGAGATTTGCACTTCGCCGCTTCCTGTTACCTCGTGGCGGATTCCCTGGATACATACGTTGTTTGAAAACACCGCTGCTACGGCTTCGGGCATAGAAGCAGGGTTAAAGATTTTGATGAAGAAAGGCAAGGTGCCTGAGAGAGACATTAAATGTGTGGCTGTAGCTGGAGACGGGGGGACAAGCGACATAGGAATTCAAGCTTTGTCGGGAGCGTTTGAAAGAAACCATGACTTCTTATATCTCTGTTTTGATAATGAAGCGTATATGAATACCGGTATCCAGAGGTCAAGTGCCACTCCTTACGGAGCTTCAACTACTACGGCACCTGCCGGCAAGTTTAGCATTGGCCAGACTACCTGGAAAAAGAACATGCCTGAAATTGCTGTCGCCCATAACATACCTTACGTGGCCACTGCCTGTCCCAGCTATCCCTTTGATTTAATGAACAAGGTTAAGAAAGGTAAGGAAGTCAAAGGGCCAGCTTATGTCCACATATTCTCTCCTTGCCCGACGGGCTGGAGACATGCTACTGATTTAGCTATTGAGATAGGGCGGCTTGCCGTAGAGACAGGCATTTTCCCTCTCTATGAAGTGGAGAATGGACGGTATAAATTAAATGTTGACCGACCTAAGCTTAAACCGGTCGAGGAATACTTAAAGCCACAAGGCCGGTTCCGTCATTTGCTGGATGAAGAAATTACCAAGATTCAAGAACACGTAAATGAAGAATATGCCAAACTCAAGGCAAAGATAGCCTGTTTTGCAGCTTGATTTCTTCTAATAAGCAAGCTTGATTGCTTCAATTCTCCTTACCTACTATAATATTCAGCTATACGGGGTGTGGCGCAGCGGCTAGCGCGCATGGTTTGGGACCATGAGGTCGGTGGTTCAAATCCACTCACCCCGACCATAAACTGGAAACAAGAGGTTTACACCTCATGGCTCTCTTAGGAAGCCAAAGATGAAAGGTTCAATCCAGTTGACTATAAGACTCTTTGTGAGACTGACTCGCCCAGAGACTACTAGCAATATAGACTCTATGCATCTCCGAGTTTGATGAGACGGTGCCAAATAGATACGTTGACTGCGCCAGGCTCGCCACTTATGGTAATATATCTCTGAAAATATCTCCACAAGCCTGGTAAATGGATCGCTTAAAATGCGCCTGTATCCAATAATCCTGAGTTTTGTAACTTTTCTCGCCACTCTACTGGGTGGTTATGTAGCTTCTAGAAATAGACGTAGATTTGGAGTCATCGCAGCCTTTTCGGCAGGTGTTCTAATCGCGGTGCCGCTGTTCCAGCTCCTACCAGCAACCCTGACGATGGCAGAAAATTTACATATACCATCTCAGAATGTTCTGTATGTGACCGCTTTAGGATTCATTTTCCTTTATATGCTTGAACGCCTGCTATCAGTGAAAAAAGTTCGTAGCGGTGATACTTGGAAATATGTGCGCCATTCTACGGGTGGACTTTATGGCGCCAGTGAACTTGTTCTTCACAGCTTCGTCGACGGCTTTGCTATCGGAGTAGGTTTTCATTTTGATTTTCAGATTGGCATAATAGTTGCGCTAGCGGTCATCTTCCATGATTTTCCCGACGGTATGAACATCGTTACTGTAATGCTAAACTCTGGTAATTCGCTGAAATCAGCCATGAGGATGCTACTGCTGGATGCCATCGCCCCAGTTCTAGGAGCTACTGTCTCTCTCTTTGTTACCCTGTTCGACCAATACCTAGTCTACTTGCTTCCCTTCTTTGCTGGAGGATTTCTCTATCTGGGAGCCAGCGATCTTCTACCGGAGGCCCATGAGGAGACCTCACCGGCAATAGCTTTTGGTGTTAGCCTTATTGGCTTTCTGGTGATTTTTATTGCCTCCAGATTTGTGGGGCTTTGATTTCTTAACATTCGTTCAACAATCCGTATGTAATGGATCAAGTACTGGAGTCAGTCCGCGCTCAGACTAACCAATAGGGCCTTTCGTGTAATAGCAGGAGCTCATAGCTTTCAGCGAGACAATTACCTTTTGTCTTGTCAAATTTTAGTTCAGGCAATGGCGTGTTCCTCCCTTCGGTTCGTTGTCACGCTGCTCAGAATTAACCGAGCTGGCGTAATTCGGCTCTTAGTACCTTGCCTAAAATGTTCTTGGGCAAGGATTTCATAAATTGCACCTTTTTGGGCAACTTAAATGTAGGCAAGCGGTCTTTGCAGAAGGCAATTAGTTCTTCTTCGTTTACACGTTTACCCGGCTTTATGACGACGAAGGCCTTTATTTCCTCTCCGTATACAGCATCCGGGATGCCCACCACTCCTGCGTCTGCGACTGCCGGATGTTGTAGAAGAACTTCCTCAACTTCCACCGGTGATACGTTTTCTCCACCTCTGATAATAATATCCTTCTTGCGGCCGGTGATGTAGAAGTAGCCATCCTCGTCCATATAACCTATATCGCCGGTATGGAGCCAGCCGTCTTTGATGGTTTTGGCTGTTTCTTCAGGCAGGTTCCAGTAACCTTTCATCAGTGTAGGCCCCTTGACCACTATCTCGCCTTGCTGTCTCGGTGGAAGCCCTTGACTTTTTTCGTCGAAAACTTTTATGGTATTGCATTTCAGCAAGCACTTGCCAATGGAGCCATACTTGGGGGGAAGGTCGCCAGGTTGTCCTGTAGTGGTGGCTCCTGATTCGGTTAGGCCCCACCCCTCTCGAATATCCACTCCCACCTTTTCCTTCCATCTTAAGGCTACTTCCACGGGCAGCGGTGCCGCCCCACATTGACAGTCATCAAGCGAACTCAAATCGTATTTATCTAGTTCAGGGAATTCTAGCATCTGGATGTACATGGTAGGCACTGCTGCCATTTGAGTAACTCGGAATGTTTGAATGGCTTTCAGTGCCTCTTCGACATTCCACCACCGTAGCAAGATTGTTTTCCCACCTACGAAATTACTAGTGTTAGTGAAGGCAATGCCAAAGGAGTGTGATAGTGGGAGTACTCCTAGGCTGACCATCGCTCGATTTACACCGGAAACTCGTTGAGCGACCTCATTGAGTTGGAGTGTTTTGGGATTAAGTGTGCGGCTGTTTAATTGCAAAGTCAGGGAGCGATGAACCAGAATGTATTCGTAGAAAAATAGGGCATTGATATAAAGCGAGTAATGTGTGTGCATCACACCCTTGGGCGGTCCTGTGGTGCCCGCAGTGTATATTAGAGCGGCAACATCGTCATTATCAGTCTGTTCAATCGTTAGCTCAGGCGAACTAGTTGACATAATACTATCATATGAAATAGTTCCAGGAATATCATTGCGGTCTGTGAGGATTACATGTTGCAAGTTTGGAGTTTGCTTTTGCGCCTCTAGTACCCGGCTTGCAAAATCCGAGCTAGTGAGGATAGCTTTGGCTCCGCAGTCACGATATATATAGGCGGCCTGGTCGGGCCGCAGCAGGGGATTCAAGGGGACGACAACAGCGCCTATCTTGTATATAGCGGGAAAAGCAGATAGTATCTCTGGGCAGCTAGGCATCTGTACCGCCACCCGCTCCCCTTTGTTAATGCCAAGTCCTTTGAGTGCATTTCCCAACAGGTTGGCGTTGCGATTTATCTCAACATTTGTGTACCATCTTCCTTCGAAATAAAGGACTTCATATTCGCCGAACCTTTTGATGTTATCCTCTATGCCACTGCCAATGTTCATGATACATCCCTCTCAATTCAGTATTTTACTATATTTTACTATTTAAGATTTAACCTCCCTTTTGTCAGCTGATCATTATGAAAAAATCTCGTTATCGGGTCATTTTCAAGGTTACGAGGGTTTGACATCATACATTTTTTATGCCATAGTCTCTTGTTTCCAAAAGCTTACGTCAGGAGGTCAATCAATGGTCGGCATAAAGTCTTACGGAGCTTATATCCCACGGTATCGAATGAATCACAATACTATCTTCATGGCTGTTGCATTTTTGGGGTCGTTCCCACCGCCTGGTGAAAATGCAGTTGCTAATCATGACGAAGATACTCTCACTATGGCAGTAGGCGCAGGGATCGATTGCTTAAGTGGTATTAAGCGGGAGGTAGTTGATGGCCTGTATCTTGCCACCACCAGTCAGCCTTACATGGTAAGGCAAAATTCAGCTCTGGTAGCTACTGCTCTTGATTTGCAGTCCAATATAAGGACTGCTGATTTCATGGGCTCTACTAAGTCAGGGACAACAGCACTGCTTTCCGCCCTTGATACTGTAAAGGGAGAGACGTCAACTAGTATTCTCGTCTGCGCTTCTGATTGCCGATTGACCAAGCCGGGTAGTCCTCAAGAATCTCTCTATGGTGATGGTGCTGCGTCACTTCTTGTGGGCGGTGATGATGTGATTGCTACTTTCGAAGGTTCGTATTCTGTTTCCTACGATTTTCCCGACCGCTGGAGAGCAAGTGGAGAAAAATTTGAACATGCCTGGGAGGACAGATTTATTCGCGATTCTGGCTATAGTCAATTTGTTGTGGAGGTAATTTCCGGGCTATTGAAGAAATACAAGCTGAACATCAAGGACTTTGCCAAGATAATTTATCCAGGTCTGTATGCACGAGAACATGGAGCTATAGCCAAGCGATTAGGTGCCGATCCTGGCCAGCTTCAGGATACATTGCTTAGCACAGTCGGTGATACTGGCTCAGCTTCACCTCTAATGATGTTAGTAGCGGCACTAGAAGATGCCAAGCCCGGCGACAAAATATTGGTCGCCAGCTTTGGGAACGGTGGCGATGCACTGTTTTTCCAGGTTACCGAAAAAATAAAAAGCGTGGCTAGTAAGAGGGCGGTGAAGAAACACCTCGCTTCTAAGAAAGACCTTGCCAGCTATGAAAAATATCTTGCCTTTAGAAACTTGGCACCGATGGACTTAGGTATGCGTGGCGAGATAAGCCAACGCACACCGATGTCGGCCTTGTTCAGGGAGCGAAAAGTGGTTTTGGCCCTTTGTGGCTCGAAGTGCAAAAAATGCGGCACGCCGCAATATCCATACCAAAGAGTATGTGTAAATCCTGATTGCGGAGCCGTTGACCAGATGGAGGATTATCGCTTTTCAGATAAGAAAGGCGTCATATTTACTTATACCGGCGATAATCTAGCTGCCAGTATTGACCCGCCTTCAATATATGGCTTGGTGGATTTTGATGGTGGCGGTAGGTTCTGGTTTGATTTCGCGGATTGTGACCTGGATTCTGTTAAAGTAGGCATGCCGGTGGAGATGACGTTTCGCAGACGATATGTTGATGAATCAAGTGGCGTTCACGGTTATTCATGGAAGGCAACGCCTATACGTGCCTGACTACGGTGAACGATAATAGAATTTACGGAGGGAGCAAAAATGGCAGAAGGTATTAAAAACAAAGTTGCTGTTATAGGAATGGGTTGTACTAAGTTCGGTGAGCTATGGGATAAGAGTGCCGAAGACCTTATGGTAGATGCTTATAAAGAATGCATCGAGGACGCGGGTATAGAAAAAAAGGACATCAATGCAGCCTGGTTTGGCGTGCATTTTGAGGAACAGAGTGTAGGAAAAGGGGCTACATCTTTGGCTTTAGCATTGAAGTTGCCCTTTATTCCGGTCACCAGGGTGGAAAATTTTTGTGCCACGGCCACAGAAGCTTTCAGGGGGGCATGTTACGGTGTAGCTTCAGGAGCTTATGATATCGCCTTGGCTCTGGGTGTAGAAAAACTCAAAGATACGGGATATGGTGGGCTTCCCGGTGGTCCTAATCTTTTGGGGACAAAAAGTGCCCTGATTAGCCCCAGATTTACTGCCCCTGGGGCCTTTGCCATGATGGCGACTAGATACTTTGCTGTATATGGTCTCAAGCCGGAGGAAGGCAAGAGGATGCTGGCTAAAGTGTCAGTCAAAAGCCATTATAACGGAGCCCGGAACCCGAAGGCACATTTGCGCCGCGAAGTGACTGAGGAACAGATAATAAATGCGCCTATCATCGCCTGGCCATTGGGGCTTTTTGATTGCTGCGGAGTCAGTGATGGTTCAGCGGCTGCCATCGTAACCAGAGCTGACATGGCCAAGAAGTTTCGGCCAGACCCCATATATGTTAAGGCACTGCAGGTCGCTTTAAGTTCCGGCGAGGAATTAATGTATACTAAATGGGATGGAGCTCACGTTGAGACTACTCTCCGTGCTGGCAAGTTAGCTTATAAAGAAGCCGGGGTAAAGAATCCGCGTGAAGAGATAAGTATGGCTGAGGTGCACGATTGCTTCTCCATAACTGAGGCAGTGACCATGGAAGATTTGCAATTCAGCCCCAGGGGAAAAGTCAAGGAAGACATCGAGGCTGGCCGTTTTAATCATGATGGCCCGCAACCTATTCAGCCCGATGGCGGATTGAAGTGCTTCGGGCATCCTATTGGGGCATCTGGTCTCAGGATGATATACGAGATGTACAAACAATTGCAGGGCAAAGCCCAGCTGCCAGAACGGCAGCTCAAGAATCCCAAGCTAGGGCTCACCCACAATTTAGGCGGTTTTCCGCCCATGAACATTGTTAGTATTGCCATTGTAGGATTGTAAAAAACTCAATCTGGGAGGCTGGCTATGGCTAATGGTAGTCTGATTACAGATGGACTGCGGAAATTGATAGGTATGACTTTAGACACCATCGTTTTCAAGGTCGAGGAAGGAGCAATCCAGAGGTATGCAGAGGCTATAAGTGACCCCAACCCCCTGTACAATGACCCGGATTTTGCCAGTAAAACCGGGTATGGACGTTTATTAGCTCCTCCTGGTTTCACTGGTTGGCCGGTCAAGGCTGGACGCCTTTCGGAAAGGCTGCTTGAGTCTCTGGCAAAAGCTGGAGCGCCTTCAAGGCTTCTCGACGGAGGTATTGAATTCGAATTTATTGAACCCGTGGGTGCTGGCGATGTATTAACTGCCACAACTAAAATTGTCAACATGACCGAGCGCGAAACCAGACTGGGCAAGACCATGTTTACCACGCTAGAGACTACGTTTGTGAACAAAAAAGGCAATGTGGCACTCAAAAGTCGGTCGACATTTATCCTGTTTTAGCCTGTTTTGACTGCATTGTTATTTTGGAGGAGAGATGGCTAAACAAGTTTATTATGAAGACGTTGAAGTAGGCACTGAGATAACACCATTGGCTAAGATCGCTACAACTCGCATGTTAGTCCAATGGGCGGGGGCATCGGGGGATTTTAACCCTTTGCATTATGATGAAGATTTCGCTAAAGCTATGGGTGTGGGTGCTCCCATTGTACATGGTGCGCTTAAGCGTGCCTGGTTAGGACATTTGATGACTGATTGGATTGGAGAACAAGGAAAACTCAAGAAATTGTCCTGCCAATACCGCGGTATGGATTATCCTCGGAAAATGAAGACAATGCAGGAGCCTAAAGAGGGCGAAACATGGTGGTGTAAAGGCAAAGTGACCAAGAAGTATGAGGAGGGTGGCGAGCATCTTGTTGAGTGCGAGATTTGGGTGGAGAATGGAAAGGGAGACAAGACAACGCCTGGCTCAGCCCTGGTTGCCTTACCAGCACGAAAAAAGAAATAAGCCAGAGCGTTAGTTTTGATAGCTATTTAGGGGCAAGTTCCTGGAGATACTGAATCGAGCCGTGTTTTCCAGAGAACAAAGTTCAAGGAGGTAAAAAATGGGAAAATTAGACGGGAAAGTAGCGGTTATCACAGGGGCGGCGCGGGGCATAGGCAAAGCTGATGCTTTGTTGTTTGCCAAAGAAGGTGCGGCTGTTTTTGTGAGTGATGTTGATGAGGCGCCGCTTATGGATGTGGTCAGGGAAATAAAGACTGCGGGAGGCAAAGCTGACGGATGTGCTGCCGATGTGACGAAGTTCGAAGATTGTCAGAAAGTCATGGACAAGGCAGTGGAGAAATTCGGCAAAATAGATATCTTGGTCAATAATGCCGGGCTTACCAGAGATGCTTTAATACACAAGATGACGGATGCTCAGTGGGACATATGTGTTGATATTAGTCTCAAGGGGACCTTTAACTGTATCAAAGCAGCTTCAAAATATATGATGAGGGCAGGACACAGTGGCAGAATAATTAATGTGGCTTCTGTGGCTGGGCTGATGGGAAACATCGGCCAGATTAACTATTCTGCTGCCAAGTCAGGTCTTATCGGGCTGACCAAAACTGTAGCTAGAGAGTGGGGACGATTTGGTGTTACATGCAATGTTGTCGCCTATGGCTTTGTAGATACACGATTGACCAGGGAAAAAGAGACGCAGCAGGAAGAGGTAGCTGGAGAAGCAGTCGGCATACCAAAGAAAGTAAGAGATATGATTCTCTTTCAAGTTAAACCGATGACGCCTGAAGATGCTGCTAAGCCTGTTCTATTCTTAGCTTCAGATGACGCTGCTTTTATTACGGGACAGGTGCTGAACGTTTCTTCTGGGATGTATATGTAAGTCTGAGCGTTTAACTCCGTTATAGCCAGAGATTTTATTAGATACACGCTGTCAGCCATTTGGGAATTTGGAAATAAAAATAACATGTAAGGAGTTTGACGATGGCAAAGAGGCTCGCAGGTAAAGTAGCTATAGTTACTGGTGCCGGACGAGGCATTGGCCGGGGAGAAGCCCTGGCTTTAGCATCGGAAGGGGCTAAAGTAGTGGTAAATGATCTGGGAGGTGCAGTTGACGGTTCTGGGGCAGCAACTTCACCGGCGGAAGAGGTGGTGGCAGAGATTAAAAAGCTGGGTGGAGAGGCGGTTGCCAATTATGACTCGGTGGCCACTATGAAGGGCGGCGAGAATATTGTAAAGGCTGCCATAGACAGATTCGGTAAGGTTGATATACTGGTCAATAATGCCGGGATTCTACGTGACAGAATGCTGTTCAACATGAGCGAGGAAGACTGGGATTTGGTGCTTAAAGTACATCTCTACGGTCATTTCCATACCATCAGAGCAGTGAGCCCTTTCTTCCGCCAGCAGAGGTATGGACGAATAATAAATACCGCATCTGTAGCCGGTCTCAATGCTACTACTTATGGACAGGCTAATTACGGTGCAGCTAAAGAGGGGATCGTTGGGTTAACAAGAAAGGTAGCTCGGGATATGGGCCGGTATGGTGTGACGTGTAATTGTATTCGACCTAACGCCGGGACTCGGCTTACTCTCAGCGACGAAATGAAGAAAGCCCGGCCAGAAACTATGGCCAAGTTTGAGCAAATGAAGCCCGAAGATATTGCTCCTTTAGTGGTATGGCTCGCTTCTGACGACGCTGCTAATGTCAATGGGCGGACATTTTATGTAGAAACAGGCCGAATTGGGCTCTATTCAGAGCCGGTATTGGAGAAGCAGCTGGTTAAAGCCGGCGCATGGACAATTGATGAGCTATTCAAGTTCATGCCCGGAACGATGACTAAAGACTTGGTAAATCTAGACCCACCCCAACCAAAGTGATGGCTCGTTTTGTGCTACCATCGGTGCTTTAACTGGTTGCGTGAAAGTCTGGATAGTAACGGTTATAATCACAATTTAGTCTATCTGGGTAGTGTGCTTTGTTGTTTGAATCATCGCTTACAGTGTCATAAGAGCAGAGGCGCTACACGCTGGACGATTAATTTTCGAGAAGGTAAGAATGGACTTTAGACTGAGCGAAAAAGAGCTAGCCTTGAAGGAAGAAATTCGCAAGTTTGCCGAAGTCGAATTACCTCCGGATTTGGTGCGCAACACCTTAATTGATGGAGAGTTCAGGGATTTTGAGTTCGAAATATCCATGTCCAAGAAACTGGCACAAAGGGGCTGGCTCGTTATGAGCTGGCCAGAGAAATATGGCGGACGTGGTGCATCTCTCTTGGAGCAAACAATATACGAAATGGAGATAGCTTACTGGGGTATACCGGGGGCCTGGATGGGTATAAGCGGAACACAATGGGTAGGACCCTGCCTGATGATGTTCGGTACTGAAGAGCAAAGGGAAAAATATTTGCCGTTAATTGCCTCAGGCGAAAAAGATGGTGTCTGGTGCACGGGTTACAGTGAACCAAATGCTGGCTCAGATTTTGCCAATATTCGGACACGAGCAGTGAGAGATGGGGATGACTATATTATAAACGGGCAAAAGGTGTGGACGAGTGCTGCTCACCGGGCGAGATGGTGCTGGCTGGCTACCAAGACAGATCCCAATGCCGCTAAGAAGCATCAGGGAATCAGTATCTTTATTGTGGACATGAAGAGTCCAGGCGTTACAGTTAATCCTATTTTGAACTATTATGGGCGGCATCACTTTAATGAGATGTTTTTCGATAATGTGAGAGTGCCAGCCTCTAATTTGGTGGGAGAAGAAAATAAAGGCTGGTATTATCTTATGCAGTCACTGGCTTTTGAGCGGCGCAGCCTAGCGCCTACCACCTATGGTAGTCTAAAGAGGATTCTAGAAGAGCTAGCTGAGTATGCTAGTCAAACTGAGTACGAAGGCCAGCTATTGTCTAAAAATCCTGTGATTCGTGCCAAGCTAGCTGATCTGGCTATTGACTTAGAGGCGCTGAAGATGTTTGCCTTTCAGCTTGCCTGGCGGATAAGTCAAGGTCAAATTCCTGTCTATGAGTCTTCAAGGAACAAGATAATGAGCGATGAGGTGATGAAGCAAGGGGCTATCACCGGGGCGGAGATTTTAGGAATATATTCTCAGGTTGACCCGGATTCCAAATGGGCTAAACTCAAGGGCGCCATACAGGGTGCATATCTGGGATTTCCCGGTCAGGCAATTGCGGCGGGTACTGCTGAAGTTGAAAAAAGCATCATTGCACAATTTAGGCTGGGATTACCCAAATCATATTAAGGGGTTATTATGGACTTCAGTTTTACAGAGGAGCAGGACATGCTGCGGATTTCAGCCAGAGATTTTCTGGCAAAGGAATGCCCCAAAGCTAAAATCAGGGAGATGGATAAAGATGAGAGAGGCTATGACTCACAGATGTGGGACAGCATGGCAGAACTGGGCTGGATGGGGCTAATCTTTCCGGAAGAGCGTGGCGACATGGGCGCCAACTTTATGGACTTGGTTATCTTGATGGAGGAGATGGGAAGGAATATCCTGCCCGGTCCCTTCTTCTCCACTATCGCCCTTTGTGCTCTGCCTCTATTTGAATATGGAAGCAAGGAACAAAAAACTAAGTTTCTGCCGCCAATAGCTAAAGGCAAGGCTATCTGGACTATCGCTTTAGCCGAGTCGTCAGGCAGATTCAAAGCTTCTGAGGTAAAACTTCGTGCTGTATTGAAGGGGACAAATTATGTTCTCCAGGGGTGTAAGCTCTTTGTTACTGATGCCCATGTCGCTGATTATATCCTGGTGGTGGGCAGGACCGGAGAAGGTAAAAGACCCGAGGACGGGATCACACTGTTTATAGTGGATGCCAGGGGACCAAATGTAAAGATAGAGGCGATCCCGACTATAGGCGGTGATAGGCAGTTCAAAGTCAGCTTTGATAAGGTAGCGGTGTCCAAAGATAATATCCTGGGCAAGGTAGGCAATGGCTGGGATATAGTGGATTTTGTATTACAACGGGCGGCTGTGCTGAAGTGTGCCGAGATGTCCGGAGCATGTCAGGCTGTTTTGGACATGACCAGCAGCTATGCTAAGGAACGAATTCAGTTTGACCGGCCGATTGGCTCTTTTCAAGCGATACAACATAAACTGGCTGGTATGTTGATTGATGCAGAGGCGGTTCAGTATTTGCTTTATCAAGCGGCGTGGGGAATAAGTGTTGGTTCACCATCGCCCTGGCAGATTTCTGCAGCTAAAGCTAAAGCCAATGAAGCTTACCAGCGAATTTGCATTGAAGCTATTGCTGCTCATGGGGCTATCGGATATACCATGGACCATGATATTGGTCTCTATTATCGTCGTGTTAAGGCAACACAGTTTGCTGCTGGCGATACTGACTTGCACAGGGAAGTGATAGCCAGTGGGCTGGGGCTTTAGTTTTGCCAAAATTACCTCTCTTTGATGCACTTGTACAATATTTGGTTGATAAACTAAATATTGTAGTTAATGAGTATAATTTCAACCGTCTGCACTAATGTCTCGGCTATCTTGTTCTTGTAGAATATATAGAAAAACTTGCAAAATATATTACTCGATGTTACTATGTAAGTTAGCTAAGGGTATTGACAAAATTAAATGATGATGTTATACTTACCAGTTTACGTTATGTCTCCATTTTCTTTTGGTCTCGTCGTTTTAAGTTTTTCTAGTTATTGTCTTCAATAATTTGTTTTGAAGAATCAGGATCGTTTACTCTATGCTTAATCACAACTTAGTGAAGTCTTTTGCTAAATTGCCCGAGACTTTAGAAATACCTGACCTTATTCAGGTTCAGCTTAATTCCTTTCGCTGGTTTCAAGAAGAAGGTTTACGGGAGCTGTTTGAGGAAATCTCACCAATTCAAGATTATACTGGCACCAGGCTAGAATTACACTTCGTTGATTATGAGTTTCGAGAACCCTTGCATTCTATTCCCGAGTGTCTTGAGCGGGGCCTGACTTATTCCTCTCCTATTCATGTCACTGCACAATTAGTGGTCAAGGAGACGGGGGAGATCAAGCAACAGGAATTATATTTTAGTGATTTCCCTTTAATGACAGATGCCGGCACTTTTATTATTTCTGGAGTAGAGCGGGTAGTAGTCAATCAGTTAACTCGTTTTCCTGGCGTTTATTTCACGTTAGATAGGGATCCTTCAAGCGGGCGGGAATTGTGTGTTGCTAAGCTTGTTGCCGAACATGGGGCATGGCTTGATTTTGACACTTCTAACCGGGACGTAATTTCGGTCAAGGTGAGTGGCAAACGGAAGATACCGGCTACTACTCTGTTGCGTGCCATAGGCTTTGAAGGCGATGAAACTTTGTTTTCTCTTTTCCAGGATGTAGATAACTCGCCTGAACATGCTTTCATCCGCTCTACAATAGAGCGAGATCCCTTGATCAAAAGCAAGGCTAACGCCCTATTCGATATTTATAGGAAGCTATCTTCTGGTGAAGCACCTAGTCTTAATAGCGCTCAGGCCTTGCTGAATAATTTTCTATTTAATCCTCGCCGCTATAGCTTGGGCAAAATTGGCCGTTACAAGCTTAATAAAAAGTTAGGTCTTAATATCCCTGGAAATTGTACTGGCTTAACCCCTGAAGATTTGGTGCAAATAGTCCGCCGTGTTATTTCAGTTAACCTTGGTAAGGAAGCTCCTGATGATATTGACCATTTAGGCAATCGAAGGGCCCAGGCAGTGGGTTTTCTTATACAAAAGCAATTTCGTATCGGCTTATTAAGGTTGGAGAGAGCCATTAAAGAGCGGATGAGTATTCTTGGCCCCGAGGCGGCAACTCCTGCGGCTTTGATCAACATTCGCCCTGTAGCAGTCGCTGTCAGGGAGTTCTTTGGCCGGTCGCAGCTATCTCAATTTATGGATCAAACTAATCCGCTAGCTGAGCTGACTCACAAGCGTCGTCTTTCTGCCATGGGTCCTGGAGGCCTCTCAAGAAAACAGGCTGGATTTGAAGTTCGTGATGTACATCATTCTCATTATGGTAGGATTTGTCCTATAGAAACACCTGAAGGGCCAAACATTGGTCTTATTGGTTCTCTAGCCACTTACGCTTCGGTTAATGAATATGGTTTTATAGAGACACCATATCTCAGAGTTATCCAAGAGGTTCCCAACACTGTGGAAGAGTTGATGGGAAGAACAATCGGGGAGGATATAAAAAGTAAGGGCAAAGTTGTAGCCAAGACTGGAACATTAATCACGAAGAAGCTTGCCCCAAAATTAACTTCTCTTCGGGCTCGCAATATTAAGGTAGCTCCTTTTGTTTCCAACCAGATGGTTTACCTGTCAGCCGATGAAGAAGGTCAATATGCTATTGCCCAAGCTAATGCTCCGCTTAATGAAAGAAATGAGTTTGTTTATGACAAGGTCGAGGTTAAGAGGGGAGACAGATATTTCAAGGAATCAATAGACAAAGTAAGCTTTATCGATGTTTCACCTAAACAGCTATTTAGTATAGCTGCCTGTCTTATCCCCTTTCTTGAGCATGATGATGCTAATCGGGCTTTGATGGGCTGTAATATGCAACGACAAGCGGTGCCATTGTTGCGTCCCGAGTGTCCTTTGGTAGCCACGGGTATGGAAAGGGAAGTGGCTAAATATAGTGGGCAGTTGATATTTGCCCCTGATGATGGCGTAGTTACTTCGGCGACAAGCTCACAAATTGTAATCGAAACTGAAAAAGGGGAAGAGCAAGTATTCAACTTGATGAAGTTTGCCAGAACCAATCAGGGGACGTGCATCAATCAACATCCTATTATAAGCAAAGGTGATAGAGTCAAGAAAGGACAAGTACTTGTAAATAGCTTTTCAGTAGACGAAGGCAACCTTGCTTTGGGACAGAATATTATTTGTGCTTTTATGATCTGGGAAGGATATAACTTTGAGGATGCCATTATTATCAGCAAAAGACTGGTTAAGGATGATGCCTATACTTCCGTTCACATTGAAAAATATGAGATAGAGGAACGTGATACCAAGCTTGGTCCTGAAGAAATCACCAGAGATATACCTAATGTAAGCGAAGAGAGCCTCTCAAATCTTGATGAAATAGGTATCGTGCGTATCGGAGCTGAGGTGAAACCCAACGACATTCTTGTTGGTAAGATTACTCCCAAAGGTGAAACTGAACCTTCAGCGGAAGAAAAATTGTTGCGAGCTATTTTTGGTGAAAAAACACGGGAGGTTAAAGATAGCTCTCTCAGAATGCCATCAGGAGAATGGGGAAGGGTGATCAGGACTGCAGTCTTTTCTCGTGACAACCATGATGAATTACCTGCTGGGGTGAACAAACTTATACAGGTGTGGGTTGCCCAAAAGCGCAAGGTCTCAGTGGGAGATAAAATGTCAGGGAGACACGGCAATAAAGGGGTCATTTCTATCGTATTGCCTGAAAGTGACATGCCATTTTTGCCGGATGGCACGCCTGTAGATATTGTCCTTAATCCTCTCGGTGTTCCCTCCCGTATGAACATTGGGCAGGTTTTGGAAGCTCATTTGGGTTGGGCAGCACAGACACTAGGTTTTAGGGCGCTTAATCCTATTTTTGATGGAGCTGATGCCCTGACTATCGAGGATGCCTTAGCCAAGACTTGGATAGCTTGGAAAGCTGGAGCTGTTAACTTTAGCCCTGAGACCCCCGGAAATGCCAGGACCGATCTGGAAAAGGTCGGAGAATGGCTTGCTAGTCATGGTTTTGATGCCGCAGAAATAATGGATGAGGGACAAAAAGGTACAGCACGAAAAGTCGCTCTCTGTCTGTGGCTTGAGGAACTGGGCATAGGTGACAATCATAAGCTTAGAGCTCTCAGTGATGAAGATTTAGAGCAGCTAACACAAAAAGTTTATAAAGAGCGCAAGCTCTATCCTCCTATTTTTGGCAAGATGGAACTTAGAGATGGGAGAACTGGCGAACCGTTCGACAAGCCGGTGACTGTGGGCAATATATATATGATGAAACTGATTCACCTTGTTGGCGATAAGGTACATGCTCGTTCCACCGGTCCATACTCACTCATCACTCAGCAACCATTGGGAGGGAAAGCTCAATTTGGCGGTCAAAGGTTTGGTGAGATGGAGGTTTGGGCATTGGAAGGACACGGCGCCGCTCATACACTTCAAGAGATGCTCACAATAAAGTCAGATGATGTGATGGGACGGGCTAAAGCTTATGAGTCTCTTGTTAAAGGCGAAGATATTCAACAACTTGGTATTCCAGAATCGACCAAGGTTTTATTTATGGAGCTACGTAGTTTAGGTTTTGCTGTCGAACTACTTAGCGAGGGGGAAAATGTCTCAATTTGATGGCATTAATGGTATTCGAATAAGTCTCGCCTCACCGGAACAAATCAGGAGCTGGTCTCATGGTGAGGTAACCAAAGCAGAGACAATAAACTACCGCACTTTAAAGCCGGAAAGAGATGGTCTATTTTGTGAGAAGATTTTCGGTCCCGTTAAAGATTTTGAATGCCACTGTGGCAAATATAAAAAGGCGAGGTATAAGGGAGTCATTTGTGATAAATGTGGTGTTGAGGTAGCTCATTCCAGTGTACGCCGGGAACGCACAGGACATATAGAATTGGCTGCGCCAGTTACCCATATCTGGTTTGTTAAGTTGGTACCTAGTCGGCTTGGGTTGCTTCTTGATCTTTCTCCTCGAGACTTGGAGAGCGTCATCTATTTTGCGCGGTATATAGTCATCTCTGTGGACAAGGAAGTCAAAGAGAAGAAGCTTCAAAAAATTGAGAATGAGGGGAGTCGAAAAATTGCGGAGCACGAGGAACACCTGAACAAAAAAATCGAGGAATTGGAAGCCAAAGACCTGGAAGAAGAGCTTAAGATAAAAGAGGTAAATGAGCTTCGTGCTAAATCTGTAGAAAAGAGGGAAAAACTTGAGGAAGAACTGAAGACAAGCATTGCCGAGTTAGAAGGTCTTCAGCAGCTAAAATTGCTTAACGAAGAGGGGTACAGGAGACTTAAAGATAAATATGGTGATATTTTTGAAGCTGGTATGGGAGCTGAGGCTATTCTACAGGTGTTGAAGCAAATTGATGTGGATGCTTTGCACCAGGAGCTTCGTGACCAAATCCGTAGCACCTCCGGAGGATATCGTAAAAGAATAAGTCAACGGCTGCAATTAGTTGAGGCTTTTAAGCTCAGTGGCAATAAGCCTGAGTGGATGGTTTTAACTGTGCTTCCTGTATTACCTCCGGCGCTTCGTCCTATAGTCCAGTTAGATGGTGGTCGCTTTGTTATTAGCGACCTTAATGACCTTTATCGGAGGGTTATTAATCGTAATAACCGTCTCCGCCGTCTTATGAAGTTAGGTGCGCCGGAAATAATTATTCGAAATGAGAAACGCATGTTGCAGGAAGCTGTTGATGCTCTTGTTGACAATGGACGAAGAGGGCGCGCAGTTGTCACTGGTAATAAGCATGCTTTGAAATCTCTTTCTGACATTCTGAAGGGCAAGCAAGGACGGTTTCGGCAAAATCTTCTCGGTAAGCGAGTAGACTACAGCGGTCGCTCAGTCATTGTTGTTGGTCCTAAGCTCAAACTTCATCAGTGTGGTTTGCCACGCTACGTTGCTTTGGAGTTATTTAAGCCTTCGGTTATGCACAAACTCATAGTGAATGGATATGCCAATAACCTGAAGAGTGCCCGGCGCTTGGTGGAGAAAGGTAGCCCTGAGGTTTGGGATGCACTGTATGAAGTAGTTAAGGAGCGTCCTGTATTGCTTAATCGTGCTCCCACTTTACATCGGCTTAGCATTCAAGCCTTTGAACCCGTGTTAATCGACGGTAATGCTTTTCAGCTCCACCCCTTAGTTTGTACCGCCTTTAATGCCGATTTTGATGGCGACCAGATGGCAGTTCATGTGCCATTGTCCAAGGCCGCGGTGAAGGAATCCAGGGAGCACATGCTTAGTCCTTATAATATGTTGCTACCAAGTTCTGGTGAGCCTGCTACAACACCCACCCTGGATATGGTTCTGGGCTGCTATTATCTTACCATTTCGAAGCCCGGAGCCAGAGGGGAAGGGAAATTTTTCAGCAGTTTTGACGAGGCTAAGTTAGCTTACGAACTGGGCATTATCGAACTTGGTGCCGAAATTGTTGTGCGAGATCCTTCGCTTCGTTCAGATGGGGGGAGGATAAATACTACAGTGGGCAGGATTATATTTAGTGATGCCTTGCCTCCGCAACTTCGCTTTTACAACAAAGTAGTAGATAAGGCTTCCTTAAGAGCATTAGTCTCTGATTGCATTGCTCTATTGGGTAATGAAGGTACTGCTGGAGTCCTCGATAGACTTAAGGAATTGGGGTTTGCCTATGCTACAAAGTCGGGCATTTCCATCGCTATGAATGATATTGAAGAGCCTCCAGGTAGGGTCAAGCTTCTTAAAGAATCCGACGAGAAAGTTAGCCTTATTGAGGATCAATTTAACCGTGGCTTGATTACGGAGAATGAAAAGTATGAAAGCACAGTTGAAGTATGGATGGATGCTACAGATAAGGTTGCTGAGGATATGTCCCGGGCGCTGGATCCTTATGGTAGTGTTTACATGATGGCTATGTCGGGTGCTAAAGGAAATATTTCTCAAATTAGACAAATGGCAGGGATGCGCGGGTTGATGACCGACCCCTCAGGAAGGATAATAGATTTTCCCATTAAATCAAGCCTCCGTGATGGGCTGACACCCATGGAATATTTCATTTCTACCCATGGTGCTCGTAAAGGGTTAGCTGATACTGCCTTGAGGACATCAGATAGTGGTTATCTTACCAGGCGCCTTGTCGATATAGCCCAAGATGTCATTGTAACTGAAACAGATTGTGGTACCACCGAGGGGGTTTGGATATCCCGGGAAACTACCGATGTGTCCCTTCCCCCGTTTGAAAACCGGATTACTGGCTACTTAGCGGCCAGCAGGATTGTTGATCCAGCTACAAATGAAGTCATCGTTGATCGTAATGAAGAAATTAGTGAAGATAAAGTGCGACAAATTCTCAAAACTGGTGTTAGCCGGGTACACGTGAGGTCGCCTCTTACTTGCCGGTCTCGATTTGGCGTTTGTCAAAACTGCTATGGAAGGGACTTGGGGAAGAAGCAATTAGTAAAGATTCGCACCGCTGTAGGAGTTATTGCTGCCCAGAGCATCGGTGAGCCTGGAACTCAGCTCACTCTGCGCACTTTTCATACAGGGGGCGTAGTAGGTGTCGATATTACCACTGGCCTGCCTCGTGTGGAAGAGCTTTTCGAGGCTAGAACACCAGATGGCAGTGCCATCATTTCTGAGATTGATGGTACTGTTGAAGTAACCCATACTGATGGAGCAAGCATAGTCAAGGTCATTAGCTCTGAATTCTATTTGGATGAATACCCAATGCTGCCAGGAGCGAAGCTAGCTGTAACTGATGGGCAATCGGTGGATGCTGGTAGCCTCCTATTTTCTCTGCCAAAGAAGACTAGCAAGAAATTACCAGCCCCGAAAAAACGGAGCCGTGGTGAAGCAGGGCAATCTCCATCTTTAGTAGCTAGAGTAGCTGGTCAAGTCGTCATTGAGAACGACCGTGTTTCTGTTAGATATGAGGAGAGGGAAGAGAGGGAATATAATGTCCCTCGTGGTACATATTTGCTTGTTCAATCAGGGAACAAGGTCAAAGCGGGCGATCGGCTTACCCGAGGTCCCGTTGACTCTCATGATATCTTGCGTATTATGGGAAAGGATGCAGTCCAGCAGTATCTGATTGATGAAATACAAAAAGTATATCGCACACAAGGGGTGACTATACATGATAAACATATTGCTGTGATTGTTCGGCAGATGTTAAGCAACGTGAGGATTGTTTCCTCAGGAGATACGAAGCTTCTGCCTGGTGAGTTAGTTGGTCGATTTGCCTATGAAGATATAAATGCCAAGGTGTTGGCTGAAGGCGGTGAGCCCGCAACGGCTCAAGCTGCGTTTCTCGGGATAACCAGAGCTAGCTTAAGCAAGGACAGTTGGCTGGCAGCTGCTTCTTTCCAAGAAACCGGCCGTGTTCTTGTTGATGCCGCTATCAAAGGCAAGGTGGATGGGCTTCGTGGCCTCAAAGAGAATGTTATCCTTGGTAAGCTTATCCCAGCGCGAGTCCTCTCTTTGAGTCCTGGTGATGAGAAAAGGTTGAAGGGGGGAGGTCTGGAGGAAAAGGAGGCCGCGCCTTTAGAATTAGAGAGCCAGTAAAAAATTTCCCTGATTAAATCGGGGCAAAGGGTAGCGATGCGGCTTATTTCAGGTAAGATAGCAACCGAGGATAGCTATATTGATTCTGACCTTCGCCCTCGACGCCTTAGTGAATTCATAGGTCAAGAAAAAATTAAAGATAATCTAAAGATAGCTATTCTCGCTGCTCAAAAAAGAGGCGAGCCTTTAGACCATGTCATTCTTTATGGTTCTCCCGGTTTGGGAAAGACTACCCTTGCCTACATCATCGCTGCTGAAATGGGGGTTGACATTAAAGTTAGTTCCGGCCCGGCCATGGAACGCACTGGAGATTTAGCAGCTATTCTTACTAATCTGCATGAAGGAGACATCCTTTTTATTGATGAGATACACAGGCTTAACCATACCATAGAGGAAAAACTCTATCCGGCAATGGAGGATTTTGTTTTTGACATCTTTTTAGGGAAAGGCCCAGCTGCCAGAAATTTACGGTTGAATTTGCCACACTTTACCTTAATTGGGGCTACTACGCGCTTTGCTCTACTGAGTCCTCCCCTCCGCGATAGATTCGGTGTGAAATATCATCTTGATTTCTACGACGAGGCAGCAATACAGACGATTTTGGAGAGGTCAGCAACTATCCTTAAAGTGAAGGCAAAGAAAGAGGGTCTTATTCCGATTGCCCAGCGTGCTAGAGGTACTCCTCGAGTAGCCAATCGTCTCTTAAAGAGAATAAGGGATTATGCTCAAGTCATGGCAGACGGAGTGGTTACCAGGGAGGTAGCTCTGGAGGGGCTTTCAAAGCTGGAGATAGATTCTGTGGGTTTGGATGACATAGACCATAGGGTGTTGCAAACAATAATTGACAAATTTGACGGTGGTCCTGTCGGTCTGGATACTATCGCTGCTGCTATTAACGAGGATGCTGATACTATTATGGATGTTTACGAGCCATACCTTCTTCAGTTAGGTTTTCTGGAGCGGACACCTCGTGGCAGAGTAGCTGCCAGGCTTGCTTATGAACATCTAGGACTGCCTTACAACCGAGCACTCAAAGCGTTGGATGCTCGACAGTCCCCACCCGGGTTATGGAGTCAGAAATAGAGTTAACCGCATAAATGCTTGACATCCCTAAGCACTAAACCCGGACACTAAATCTTAAGTGAATTCAAAATCCAAGATGGTTTTGACCATTTGAGATTTGAATTTTCAGTTCTTCCAGGGGTGACTATTCGTAAGCTTTGGCTTGCATCCATAGTGGGATGGCAAAGGCGGATAAAGAAAAGAGCAATAGCAACCAACTCCAGGAACAAATGTTTCCTCCACTTGCCGTGATTACTGCGAATAAGACCACAAGCGGTGGAATTAGTAAACTAATTATTTTATATCTGCGTGGCTTGAGGCGGATGAAGGCGACAGTTGCTGCTGCCAAAGCAACAAAACTAATAACTATCCACAGTGCATTTGTTTGCAACCTCGCTGCCCAGTCACTTGCCAAAAGCTCATTTCCTTTGCCCAATGACGAAAACCAAGCGAATGTCACAAGCATAGGAGCGAGCATCAGCGATGCATACAACCAATCCCGCCTTGCAGTTTGTCTCATTATATGGATAAAGACAAAAAGAACCAAAGGGATATAGATGAGCGCTGCTATCCAGCCCCAGCCCTCGGGGAGTGAAAGCAACAATATGCCGCTAACTACCACTGGCATAAAATAGTATCCTAGCCAGGGGAAAAGCCATATTGGTTTACCCTGACGCCAACCATAAATTGCTATGCCCACGGTTAGTGCCAATATAATTGACGCATAGATGACATTTTGCCAGTAATATGAAGTGAAGAGCAAAGCAACTAGAAGGTGAGGCGAGGCGCTGAAAATCGCATCCTTCCAGCTACCTTGAGCATGTGTTTCATAGATTTGCTCGGCAATTAATTCAGGGGAGCCCAGCGATTGTACCGCGATTTTGGTTGCCTCCTCTTTGCTTAACCCGTTCTCTTCTAGTTCGCGAGTTCTATCTTCAAGATGTGCGCGAAGCTCGGCAGCCACGCCATCCCTTATAGTATGGTCAATTTTGAGGCTAGCCTTAAACCTGTGTAGATAATGACTTATGCTACTGACCATTTTAGCTCTAGGTTGTTTCCGGTTGTAAAACTGCTTTAACTGCCGTAGAAAAATCCTGCCATGTAGCTAATCTTTTAGCTAGGACCTGTTGTCCCCTTTCAGTTATATAGTAGTAGCGTCTTTGCTGCCCATTAGGTAGTATCTGCCATTTACCTGTGATAAGGTTATCTCGCTCTAAGCGGTGCAGAGCAGGATAAAGAGTACCTTCTTTGAACTGGAAATACCCGTTACTCCTTTTCTCCAGTTCCTTTACTATTTGATAGCCATAGGTGGGCTGACGACTAATTAAGCAAAGCAATAAAGAATCAGTATTCCCTTTCAATAACTCACGCCCGTAGTTCATCTTTGCACCTCGTTCGATATGGTACCTTCTTTTTCACTATAGCATTGCTTATCTAGAGTGTCAATACCAGTGACGATAGCGGGCTTGTTACGGTTGCCGTAGTGAGCTCTAACCGCTAAAATATCCTTTCAGGCAAATGTATTGTGGCACGAAGGATCATTACTCTGTTAGAATTAGGAGTTAGCGGATATGGGTACTTTCGACGATTTTATTGACGTAGTAAAGAAGACAGAGACTATGCAAGCTCTCTTCCAGAGCCTGGAGAGAGAGCCGGCGAAGCTCTTAGCTGTTATTTGCCGGGAGTATGAGGCGACTAACAAAGCAGTGCCGGACCATCACCTTAGTTTGAGCGGGTACTTTGGTGAGGCAATTTTACGGGCATTGGTATCGGCAAATTTAATAACCAGGGAGCGAGAAGATAGGTTTGCTCTCTACGGCTACAGGCCGACTGAGGTGGGGCTTAAGTATTACAAAGCCATGCTTGACGAAAAGAAAATCTAGTGCTGCATAAGCTCATCGATACTCATGCCCATCTTGACGAACTGAAAAACCTCGATTTGATGCTCGAGGAAGCTAAAAAAGCCGGCGTTATTGCCATAGTAGCTGTGGGGTCGAACCAGCAATCGAACATAAAAACATTGGCGATATCGCAAAAACATCGCCATTTCGTCTATCCGGCTTTAGGCTTACATCCCTGGGAATTAGCTAATCTGGGGACTTTTGAGATAGATGATAATTTGCGATTTATTGAGCAAAATATTGCTTCAGCGGTGGCTGTTGGTGAAATAGGTCTGGACTACGATAAAAGGGTGTTGAAGGCGGCATCCAAGGAATTGCAGAAAGAGGTTCTGGGTCGGCTTCTGAATATCGCAAAGAAATATGCTAAGCCCGCCATAATTCACAGCAGATATGCTTGGAAGGATGCCCTACAATTAGTTCAAGATGTTGGCATAGATAAAGCCGTCTTTCACTGGTTCACTGGTTTTTCCAGTGTCCTTAGGGGTATAATTGACGGCGGTTATTTTGTTTCAGCTACGCCGGCTGTAGAGTATCATGAAGAGCATAGAAGGGCAATCAAGGAGGCGCCTGTGGACAGGTTGTTGCTGGAAACAGATTGTCCCGTTACCTATGGCAGGGAGTCAAGATACGAATCTAAGCCGAGCGACGTTATGAGGAGTCTGAAAGCTGTAGCTCAGCTCAAAGGGCTTGATGAAACTGCCCTTGCTGAGCAGACAACCAGAAACGCTATTGATCTGTTTTCCTTAGGCATAGTATTCTAATCAAGGAGGTTTGATTCATGATACAAGCAATATCAGCCGAGGATAGCTTCAAGAAGACTGTTCTGGAGGCGAAGCTGCCAGTTATGGTGGATTTCTGGGCGCAATGGTGTGGCCCTTGCCGCGCCACTGCTCCCATTCTGGAAGAACTGGCGAAAGACTACAGTGGCAAAATAGAGTTCGCCAAAGTGGACGTGGATGCCAACGGTCCTTTGGCTGCCAGGTATGGGATAGCCTCTATTCCCACTATGATTGTGTTTAAGGGCGGTCAGCCTGTTCAGCAAGTTATCGGCTACAAACCCAAGAAGGAACTCAAAAAGGTATTGGATGGAGTTCTTGAGGAGTAAATTACACGCTAGACGTAATAAAGAAGTTGCGGATGGGATCGAATTCCTTGGGCAGAAGTGCTAATAATAAG
>JBEKTM010000012.1:0-25588 GCA_049516035.1 Dehalococcoidia bacterium | reverse complement strand
GGCAACCCCATATCTCTAGCTGAAATGCTTTATCCTTTGCTTCAGGGCTATGATTCAGTAGCCATCAAAGCCGATGTTGAATTCGGTGGCATTGACCAGAAATTCAATTGCCTTGTGGGCAGAGAGCTCCAGCAAAGCACGGGGCAATCTCCCCAGCAAGTTTTCCTTGTTCCCCTCTTGATCGGTACTGATGGTAAACAAAAGATGAGCAAGAGCTTGCATAACCACATAGGCATTGCTGAGCCTTCTCAGGAAATATACGGCAAAGTGATGTCCATCCCCGACTCCCTTATAGTGGATTATTTTGAGCTGGTGACTGACGTTCCTGAACAAGAAGTCGCTGAGTTCAATGAGCAATTGAAAACTCGCTCGGTTAACCCTATGAACCTTAAAAGACAACTGGCTCATGAAATTGTCAGGCAGTTTCATGGTAAACAGGCAGCGGATGAAGCAGAAAAACATTTTACCCAGGTATTTCAGAAGAAGGAGATACCGAAGGAAATCCCCGAATTTCCTTTTGCGGCTCGATATATTGGAGATGACCTATTCCAGCTCGACATCGCTCCGACGCTAGTCAAAGAAGGATTGGTTAAGAGCATTGGTGAATTGAAGCGCCTGCTTGCTCAGGAAGCAATCAAGCTAGATGGCAAAACAATAACCAGCAGTATTACTAATGCTTACCACGGCAGCATTATAAAGATAGGAAAACGTCGCTTCGTCAGAATAGTCATTAGACAAGCAGACAACACTCAGCGGTCAACAGATAGCTGACAGTGAAAAACTGAAAACAGGAGGTAATAAAAATGCAGCTACGTATTCCCGGACCAACACCGTGCCCATCACAAGCTCTTGAGGCCATGGGGCGGCAAATGATAAACCATCGGGGGGGAGAGTTCGGCAAAATTCTCAATTCCATAACGGGGAAACTAAAACAAGTATTTCAGACCAAGGCAGACGTTTTCGTACTTACCGGTTCGGGCACCGGTGGCCTGGAAGCAGCCGTTGTCAATACTCTGTCGCCAGGGGACAAGGTTTTATCCCTTGCCAATGGATTTTTTGGTGACCGCTTTGCCGATCTTGCCAAAGAATATGGCGCTGAAGTAATCCGCCTTAATTTTGAATGGGGGAAACCAGTTAGCCTTGATGCCACAGAAAAGGCACTGAAGGCAAATGGCAATATCAAGGCAGTGTTGGTAACTCATAATGAAACATCCACAGGGGTGACCAACGATATTAAGGAGATAAGCACCGTGGTCAAGAAATTCGATAAACTTCTCTTCGTTGACGCTATCTCAAGCCTAGGCTGCATCAATTTGCCTACCGACAACTGGAATTGCGACATAGTGGTCACTGCTTCACAGAAGGGATTTATGGTGCCTCCCGGACTAGCTATGGTTAGTGTAAATGAAAAAGCCTGGCAGGCTCATGCTAAAGCGAAAATGCCACGCTATTATTGGGATTTCAGTAAAGCCAAGGATTTTCTACAGAAAGGGCAAACTCCCTGGACACCAGCTGTCTCCATTTTCTTCGCTCTTGATGTTACTCTAGATTTAATGCTAAGAGAGGGACTAGACAATATATTCGCCCGGCATGCCCGAGTAGCTCAGACAGCGAGAAACGGAATAAAATCATTAGGTCTATCCTTGTTCCCTGATGAGAAATATGCTTCCAACACAGTGACAGCCGTGAACGCCGCTGACAGAATTGATGTCTCTCAATTGACTAAAATACTTCGAGAGGAGTATGAAGTAATCATTGCCGGCGGGCAGGAAAAACTATCCGGCAAAATCTTCCGCATTGGCCATCTCGGCTTGGTATACGAAAAGGATATCAAGTCGGTACTGGAGGCGTTAAACAAAGCTCTACCCCGAGCGAAGAAAGGCTAACCAAAAGATGAAAATTTTAGTCGCTGACCCGATTGCCGAAGAAGGAATACAAGTTCTGCGCAGCTATGCTCAAGTTGATGTTAAGACAAAGTTAGAGCTTGAGCAGCTTAAGGCTATAATTGGTGATTATGATGCCCTCATTGTGCGCAGCCAAACTCAAGTAGGGGCAGAGGTTATTGAACTGGGGAAGAAACTCAAGGTGATTGGCCGCGCCGGAGTGGGCACAGACAACATTGATGTCGATGCTGCTACGAGAAAGGGCATTGTGGTGGTTAACGCCCCTACAGGCAATATTATAGCTGCCGCAGAACATACCATCGCCCTCATGCTTGCCCTAGCACGTAATGTGCCACAAGCAAATAGCCACCTTAAATTAGGTAAATGGCGAAGAGAAGAGTTTGTCGGCACGGAAATCAGGAATAAGACACTGGGCATTATCGGCCTGGGTAATGTCGGCTCTGAAGTAGCCAAGCGAGTTCAGTCCTTTGAAATGCGAGTTATCGCCCACGACCCGTTTGTCTCCAAAGACTACGCCCATAACCTCAAGGTAGAGCTCGTATCCCTGGACCAGCTTCTTGCAGAAGCTGATTTCATCACACTACACGTGCCGTTGACCGCCACTACCAAGAAATTGATTGGGAGTAAGGAATTGGCAAAATTAAAGCCCACGACTCGGATTATCAATTGTGCCCGGGGCGGATTGATTGACGAGGAAGCAGTAGTCAAAGCAATTAAGACTGGGAAAATAGCTGGCGCCGCCTTCGACGTCTTTACCAATGAGCCAGTAACAGATAGTCCACTATTCAAAGAGGACAAGATAATCGTTACCCCTCATCTGGGCGCTTCCACAATTGAGGCTCAGACTAGCGTGGCCAAGGACGTTGCCGCAGAAGTTTTAGCTGTGCTTCAAGGACAATTCAGCAGGTACGCCGTTAATGCTCCACACATAGCTCCCGAACTGGTACCGTTTATGAAGGTAGCGGCAACTATCGGCAACCTTGCCAGTCAGCTAATGGAGGGACAAATGAACTCAACACACATCAAGTATAGCGGCGGAGTAAGCAACTACGATTGCAACCCAATCAAGACGGCGCTCATCAGTGGGCTACTGCAACAAGCAAACGAGGAAAGAATCAACCTGGTCAATGTTGGTTTTATCGCCACTCAGCGTGGCTTGAAGATCAGCGAAGAAAAAGAAGTGACCTGCCAGAATTACTCCAACCTGCTCACCCTAGAGGTCAATACCAATGTGGAAACCACTACAATATCAGGCACAGTTAGAGATGATGAGACTCACATTGTCCAAGTTAACAATTTCTGGATGGATATAGTGCCCACTGGGGGATATTTCCTTTTCTGCGACCATCTTGACCACCCTGGACTTGTCGGCACTATCGGCAATATAACCGGTAAGGCCGATATTAATATCAGTTCCATGCATCTATCCCGACTCCAGCCTCGGGGAAAAGCCCTCATGATTCTAGCTTTGGATCAGCCGCTAGGGGAAGAGCAGCTACAGGAGATACGTGCTCTTCCTGGCATTTACAGTGCTAAAGCAGTGAAGCTGTAGATAGCCTTTTTACAAACTAGTCAGTCTAGGGGATTAATGACCAAACCAGCAGGGAGCTTGGGGTAGAAGTAAGTTGATTTGCTGGGCATCCGGTCTTGAGCATCGGCAATAGCCTTGACCATTTCCGGCTGTGGAGGCTTTAACAGGAAAGCTAATTGATATTTTCCTTCCGTTATCTGCCGGTAGGCTTCTTGCAAATCCACGGTATAAGCGACTTCTAGATCCTTCGCTCTGCTCAGTACACCGTTCAAAATAACATGATTGAGAATGCTAACGCCGAACTCTCGATAAGCCTGGGACCTGTTAGCAGGCATCATGGCCTCAAGAGAAATATCCCGACGCCGCTTCAATACGACCAATGAGCCCGGCTGTAAACCCAGAATTCCTAAACAACTATCAACTAATAGTTCCGATGCGTCAGAGCTACCGGTTTTTAAAGGAACGGACTCAACGGCAAAGAAATTCCTAAGCTGATCTCCCAGCTTTACCAAGATAGGAGGCGTTATACCACGAACGAGTCTGTGTAAAGGTAGAACAATCAGCCCGGGATCAGAAAACTCAATTAACTCCATCATCACATAATTAAAAGTTCTTTTGCTGGTTAGAGATTGCTCCTGTGACCTATCTTGTTGGTAAATCAATGCTGTTTCGTAGCGGTGATGACCATCAGCAATGTAAAGAGGTTGAGAGTATAGAAGCTGACTTAGTTTTCGCTTTGTTTCTGAGTCGGTTATCGCCCAGAGAGTATGAGATTCGTTAGAGTCAGGGAGATTGCTTCGCTTCGTTTGCAATGACATTAATGGTTTTCCTTGGACTACTTGGGATAATATCGGGGCAATTTTTCGTTCAGAATCATGATAAAGAGAAAACAATGGACTGAAGTTAGCTCGGCAAGTTCGCATTAACTGCAAACGGTCGCTTTTTGCTTTGGGAGATGTTTCTTCGTGAGGATATATACCACTGCCCCAGGGTTCAAGCTTGACGCGAGCTATCAGCCCACGCCTTGCCATCTTTTTGTCTGAATACACAAATCGATGGTCATGCAAATAAAAGCTGGGTAATCTATCAACCCGAAGAACTCCTTGCTCTAGCCATTGCTGAAAAGTACTAGATGCTCTCTGATATCTATCACCTGTCGGCTCGGGGAATTCCAGGCGAATAGCATTGTAATCGCTCTTTTTGTAGTAAAGTTTCTGCTGTTCGGGAGTGATAACATCGTACGGGGGGCAGATAACCTGGGCTAAATCGTCAACCATCCTCTGGTTATAGCGTATACCCCGAAATGGAGAAATTTCCATGCTCTTCAGAAAATTAAAAGAACAATGGCGGTGCTTTTTACCGCCATTACATCATAGTTCAAAAACTTCGCTTGCCTTCCAAATTTAGTGAGCAGCAAGCAATTCTGAAACTATCTCGCTGACTTCCTTACCATCAGCTTTGCCTTTAAGTTGAGGCATAAGCTGAGCCATGACTTTGCCTTTGTCGCTCGGCCCCTTAGCTCCAATTGTTTCAACCACTCGCTGTGCCACCTCCACAATCTCTTTTCGATTCATTTGCTTGGGAAGGTAGCTCATAAGAACAGCCATCTCTGCTTCTTCCTGCGCCACCAGATCGCCACGGTTCCCTTTCTTAAAGGCTTCGATGCTCTCCCGACGACGTTTTACTTCCTTGCCAATAACATCAAGCACTTTACTATCGTCAGCGGGCTTTTGCTGCGCAATTTCGGCATACTTTATCTCAGATAATAATAACCTTAATGTAGAAAGTTCTACTCTCTGCTGCTGCTTAAGCGCTACCTTGAGAGCTTCTTGAATCTTATCTTTCAGTGCCATTTCTTGGCTACCAGCACCTCATAAAAATTTGCTTCGCTCTGTTTCATGGGAACCCCGTGGATACCAATGAATGAATCTCGGACTCCCTGAAAAACGAATCTTCCAGGGGTAATTATCTAAAACTTTTCCGCTTTTTCGCTGCCGCTTTCTTTCTCCTCACTTCACTAGGTTTTTCAAAGTGCCTGCGGCGGCGAACTTCAGCTAAAATGCGGTCTTGCTGCACCTGCCTATTAAATCTACGCAGCAGGCCCTCGAAACTCTCGCCTGAACCAATCCTTACATCAGCCATATCAAAACAATGCATTTTACTCCAGTCACTCCAGTATGTCAATCAGGGGGAAGATAATATTATGTTTGACAAATAGTAGTAAAACATGATAAGAATATAGTATCTGGGAGAGAGGATATGGCAGAGGACACGGCAGCACAGGGAAAAAAAACAAAGCTTGATTCTATAATCAGGTCTCTTACAAAGAAGGGATTTTCCCTTTTTGTGAGAGTAGTAGATAAATACGCTCCGGATAGGCTGCTGCTTTTTGCCCTTAACTTCTTGGATAAACATGTCCCCAATAGGTTGATTACTTTCGCAATTAAAGTGGTCAAGAAATTAGCCTCCGCTAGACTGCGCGCTACTGCTATTGCTGCCGCTGATAAGTATGTCCCTGACGAGGTAGCAAACTCGAGAAAGGTCTGCGCTGTCATTGCTGGAGTAGGGAAGTACATTCCAGACGAGATAATTCCCCCAGAGTCCACAGGAAGGTGGGAAAATCTTAGGACAAAGTTTCATATTCCGAAATTAGTATCGAGCAAGCCAAAGTGAGCTTGTGAAGTTAATATAGCTATTTATATTGCAGCTTCTCACGATACTTGTGAGGGGAAATAGAGTACGAAATGCAGTACGCGAAGGTCTGTGTTGAGTCTTTTGGTTACGAACTTCCGGGGAATATCGTTACATCCTTAAGCCTGGAAGAAAGACTCGCCCCGATATACGATAAATTCAATCTTTCCTACGGGCGCTTGGAAATGATAACTGGAATTCGCGAACGGCGATTGTGGAACGACGACATAACGCCGAGTCAGGCCAGCGTAAAAGCGGCAGAAAAAGCCATTAGCAAGTCTGGAGTCAACAAAGAGGATATCGGCTGCCTGCTTCATACTTCGGTATCCCGTGATTTTCTGGAGCCAGCGACAGCTACTGTGGTCCATGACTCTTTGGGGCTTCCTCCCACAGCTACCATTTTCGATATCTCCAATGCCTGCCTGGGTTTTATCAACGGCATGGTAACTCTGGCAAATATGATTGAGTTGGGTCAGATAAAAGCCGGAATTGTGGTTGGCTGTGAGAACAGCACACGACTTATTGACACAACAATCAATAAACTCTTGAAAGACCCGGACATCACCAGAGATAAGCTCAAGCTCGCCTTTGCCACTCTAACCCTGGGTTCAGGAGCAGTAGCAGCGGTGTTAACTCACTCCTCATTGTCGCAACACGGTCATAAGCTTCTGGGCGGGGTAACACGCGCTGCTTCACAGCATAACAATCTTTGTCGTATAGAAGCCGATGCTTCTTTCCTCGACTTGGATGAACTTCCAGATATGCACACAGACTATGAAGGGGTCCTGAAAAATGGACTGAGATTGGCACCTGCCACCTGGGAGGATACAAAACAAGTGCTCGGGTGGAAGAACTCCGACGTAGATAGGTTTTTTACACATCAGGTTAGCGCCGTGCATAGTAGACAATTGTTCAAGACCCTGGGACTGGATGATGCAAAAGACTTTTCCACAGTGGAATATTTAGGAAACATCGGGTCGGTTTCCCTTCCCATTACCATGGCCATCGGAATTGAGCAGGGTCGCCTTAAGCCTGGTAATAAAGTTGCCATGATGGGGATTGGCAGCGGCCTAGTCTGTCTTATGCTGGGTCTGGAATGGTAGTGAAAATGGCCCTAGCAACATGAGTTCAGGGAGATACTTCCTTAGGCAGCGATGCAATTAGAGAGATATCTTTAAGCCGCTCTGATACCTAAATTTACAATGAAAGTTTTACCTTATGGTGACAACGAAGCCTAACGAAGCACGAATTGTAATTACCGGCGTCGGTCTGACTGCGCCAAACGGAAATAATCTGGCCGAATTTCGAAAAAGTTTACTTACTGGCAAATCCGGTATACAAAAACTCAATATCCGCTACATGGGTGAAGTATTGGCTGGTATATGTCACTTCGACCCTTTGAAGTATCAAAAAAAGAAGGATTTGCGCCGGGGAACGAGGGCAGGCTCTATTGCTATCTACTGCGCCCAAGAGACAATCGCTGATGCCAAATTGGACCTTGCTTGCCTTGATAAATCGAGGATTGGCGTCTATCTTGGGATTACTGAGCACGGCACCGTGGAAACTGAAAACGAAATTTATGAAATTAAGCAATTTGACTATGATGTGAAATATTGGTCTCACCATCATAATCCCCGAGTAGTAGCCAACAATCCCGCCGGCGAAGTTACCCTGAACCTGGAAATTACCGGACCACACTATACGTTGGGGGCTGCCTGCGCCGGCGGTAACATCGGACTCATACAGGGACTACAAATGCTGCTGCTCAACGAAGTTGATTTGGCTTTAAGTGGAGGGGTTTCGGAGGCCACCGGTTCCTTTGGCATCTTTGCTGGCTTCAAAAGTGAAGGGGCTTTGGCTTTCCATGAAGACCCCACGAAGGCGTGCCGTCCCTTTGACAAGGACAGGAATGGAGTGGTTGTTTCCGAAGGCGGCTGCATTTTTGTTCTAGAAAGACTAAGCGCTGCCCTTAAGAGGGGAGCTAAGATCTACGGCGAAATCGTGGGCTATGCTATTAACTCGGACGCCAGCGACTTTATTTTCCCCGACAAAGAAAGACAAATTCAGTGCATGAAACTTGCCCTTAACAAAGCCGGTATATCTCCAGAAGATATCGATATTATCAATACCCACGGGACAGGCACCGCTGAAGGAGACACTGTAGAGTGCCAGGCAATTAGAGGAGTGTTTGGCGAACACCCCCATGCCTATATAAACAACACTAAGAGCTTCATCGGTCATGCTATGGGGGCTGCCGGTGCCTTGGAATTAGCTGGTAATTTACCCTCCTTTGAAGACTATATTGTCCACCCTACAATCAATCTGGACCACTTAGACCCTGAGTGCCATCTTGACAACCTAGTTATCAATGAACCAAAAAAGGTTGACAAGGTCGACTATATATTTAATAATTCCTTCGGAATGTTAGGCATCAATTCGGTTGTTATCGTAAGAAGATTTGTGGAATAACACCGAAAGCATGCTAGGAATAAATAAATGGGGGGTACATGACCAAGGAACAAATTAAAGCCACCATCCTGGAAATCATAGCCCAAATCATACCAGATGAAGATCTGAGTAATCTCAAGGGCGATATCCCAATACGAGAACAAGTGGAACTGGACTCAATGGATTTCTTAGACATCATTATGGAGCTGCGAAAACGCTACGGCATCGAAGTACCTGAGAGTGACTATGTGCAATTAGCCACGTTAGATGGCTCTGCAGCCTATCTAGAGCCACGGATGAAAAACTCTAGTCAATAGCATTGGCAAACCAGAAATACAAAGTTTTTATCGCATTTTCCCAAAAATCGGAGGCCTAGTCAGCCTCTGATTTTTGAAAAGAGCCTGACCATGAATTACGATGTCCTTATCATCGGTGCTGGGATGTCTGGCCTTGCCGCCGGCATTAGATTAGCTTACTATGGCAAAAAAGTTTGCATCGTGGAAAAACATTATCGTGTTGGGGGACTGAACTCTTTTTACAACCTTGGGAGACATAAATTCGATGTTGGCCTTCATGCCATGACCAATTATGTTCCCAAAGGTGTTAAATCAGCGCCACTGCCCAAGCTGCTCCGACAGCTCAAACTAAAAGCTGAGGATTTCGTCCTCTGCCCGCAACGGATATCGGTAATTAAATTCCCCGACAAGACGCTCAGATTTAATAACAACTTCGACTTCTTCGTCCAAGAGGTCGTCGATAATTTCCCCAGGCAAGCTGACGACTTCCTAAAACTGGTTAAGACCATTTTTGAATATGATGAACTGAACCTGTATGCCAAACCGATTTCGTCTCGCGAAGTTGTGAGTTCCATTATTTCCGACCCACTCCTCGTTGATATGATTTTTTGCCCGCTCATGTTTTACGGAAATGCTCAAGAGAATGACATGGAGTTCGGACAATTTGTTATCATGTTCAAGAGTATCTTTTGTGAAGGTTTTGCCCGACCTCAAGCCGGGGTACGTCAAATCCTCGATGTACTGGTGAAGAAATACAAGGCTTGCGGCGGTGAATTGAGGGTGAAATGCGCCGTAGAAAGTCTTAAATGTGCTAATGACAGGGTTGAATCAATATTGCTCGAAAATGGTGAAGTCCTGACAGCTGAGAGGATACTATCATCTGCTGGCTATGTGGAAACAATGAAACTACTGAGCGCCCACGATTCTTCAAAATTCAGTTGCCATTTAGGTCAGCTTTCATTCGTAGAATTTATCGTGGTTTTAAATAAGGAACCGGCTGAACTGGGCTATAACACAACAATCACCTTTTACAACAATTCAGATAGATTCAATTATCGTAAACCTGACGAGCAAGTTGATGTATCCAGTGGCGTTATCTGTTGCCCCAATAATTTTCAATTCGAAAATCCTTTGCCCGAGGGCATGCTCCGGATCACCAACCTAGCTAACTTCGACCTCTGGAACAGATTGGGTGAAGAGGAATACAAGGCTCAGAAAGCTGACTGGCTGGAAACTACGCTGAAAGAGGTAGTGAAGTTTGTGCCCGATTTTCGCGATTCAATCATTTTTACCGATATCTTTACGCCGAAAACAATCCACCGATTCACCAGCCATATAAATGGCGCAGTCTACGGGACACCCAATAAAATCAAAACAGGAAAGACACATTTAGACAATTTGTTTATTTGCGGCACTGACCAAGGATTTCTGGGTATAGTGGGTGCCATGCTTAGCGGAATCTCCATGGCAAATCTTCATGTTCTGCAGAAGGGATAAAAAGGGAATCTATGAGCCACGATTGGTCGAAAGATACAAAGCCAGAATACGATGTCATTGTCATTGGAGGTGGACTGGCAGGATTGACATGCGCCAATATGCTGGCCAGAGGAGGACACTCAGTTTTGCTTCTGGAGCAGCACTACAATCTTGGTGGATTGGCTACCTGGTTTAAAAGAAAGGGGCATATCTTTGATATCGCCCTACACGGATTTCCAGTGGGCATGATTAAAACCTGTCGTAAATACTGGACGCCTGAAATTGCTAACATGATTGTTCAACTCAAAGGGATCAGATTTGACAACCCCCAATTCTCCTTTACCACAACTTTTGACAGGGAGGATTTCACACACATCTTGGAGCAGCAATTCAAAATACCTCGAGAGAACGTTGAAGGCTTTTTCGACACAGCAAGAAACATGAATTTCTATGATGACCAGGGCATGACCACAAGAGAATTTTTCGAAAAATTCTTTCGTGGCCGTGACGATGTCCACCGCCTGTTAATGGAGTCAATTACTTACGCCAACGGGTCAACTCTGGATGATCCTGCGATAACTTATGGAATTGTGTTTTCCAACTTTATGAGTAAGGGTGTTTATACTGTTAGGGGAGGAACAGACCAGTTTATCGGAAAAATGCGGGAAGAACTTCTAAAAAATGGCGTTGATATTCGGACCAAGTGCTTGGTGGAAAAAATCATCACCAAAGATAAAAAGGTTGGCGGGGTAATAGCCAATGGGAAAACAATCAAAAGTAAGGTTGTTGTCTCCAATGGTAATTTATTATCAACTATCCACAAACTGGTCGGGGACGAGAATTTTTCTGAAAGCTTCGTTACAGAGGCGAACAAGGTGCGTCTCAACAACAGCAGCTGCCAAGTCTATATGGGTATCAAAAAAGGCCAGCAGATTGACTACATCGGGGATTTGCTTTTCACCTCAGAGGCAGAGAAATTTGACCCTCAAGAACTTCGCAGCAAAAATACTACCAGCCGGACGTTTTCCATCTATTATCCACAAACCCGGCCAGGCTCTGATATGTACTCCGTTGTTGCCTCCTCCAATGCCAATTACGATGACTGGGCAAACCTATCTGAAGAAGAATATCGTGCTTCTAAGGAAGACCTAATCCAACGAACGCTTAATGCTTTGGAAAGATATATCACCAAAATTCGCGATAAAATAGACCTCGTGGAAGCCTCTACTCCCAAGACATTTCAAAGATATACACTTCATTTAAGCGGTGCCTCCTTTGGCACCAAATTTGAAGGGTTAAAGGTCAGTATGACTCTTCCCAAAGAAATAGCCGGACTTTTCCATACAGGCTCCGTGGGGATTATTATGTCAGGTTGGCTAGGTGCAGCTAATTATGGTGTAATTGTCGCCAATGATGTCGACAAATTTCTCTTAGCAGGTGCCAGAAATGTATGATTTTAAAGGACAAACTGTCATTATCACAGGCGGAACCAGAGGAATAGGCAAAGCCATTGCTGAGGGTTTTTTGAAGGCAGGTGCCAGAGTTATTGTCACCTATTCCACAAATGAAGCTGCGGCGGCACAATTTAAACAGGACAATAGCCAGTCCGCCGAAAACATTGATATCCAAAACTGCGATGTGACCAAATATGAAGAGGTGGAAAAGTTTTTCAAATACATAGACACGAAATATGGGAGTTTTGAAGTCTTGGTGAACAACGCCGGTATCCGAAAGGACTCTGTCCTAGCGATGATGAAAGAATCGGACTGGCATGATGTGTTGAATGTTAACCTCACCGGGATCTTCTACATGTGCAAATTTGCCGTGAGGAGTTTGATGCGCAAACGATATGGACGCATTATCAACATAAGTTCGGTGATGGAAAGATATGCTTTTGAAGGCCAAGCAAACTATGCAGCTGCAAAGGCAGGGCTCAGTGCATTGACTAAATCATTGTCCAAAGAAGTTGCCACTCGAGGCATTACTGTTAATTGCGTCTCCCCGGGATTTATTGCCACCGAACTCATCCAAGACCTTCCCGATAAATTGCGTGAAGCTTACCTAGCCCAAATTCCTTTAAAGAGATTCGGAAGCCCTGAAGAGGTAGCCGCTTGTGTTCTTTTCCTAGCCTCCAAAGAGGCATCCTATGTTACCGGTTCTAGTCTGGAGGTGAGTGGAGGATTGTGAGATGGAGGAGATTTTAAATGCTATACCCCATCGTCCACCGTTTTTGTTTGTCGATAGGATCGTAGAATTAAGCGGAACGAAAATCAAGACAGCAAAAGATGTAAAGCCTGATGACCCGGTTTTTCAGGGACATTACCCAGGACAACCAATCATGCCCGGTGCACTTATCTGTGAATCCATTTTTCAAACAGGCGCAATCCTGCTCTCCAAAATGATGGGCGGCATGAAAGGGGGTATTCCTGTTTTGACCCGAATTAATAATGCCAAGTTCAAAAGCATCGTCAAACCCGACAGCACCATGGATATTGAAGCGGAGCTAGTGGAAAAAGTCAGTAATGCCTATTTCATGAAGGGCAAGGCCTCGGTCGCCGGCAAGGTGTCAGTCACGGTCGAGTTTACCGTTACCTTGGCTAAAGAAGTACCTTGATATAACTGGGAGAAATAAAAGGAGCATTATATGGATTTCTTAGACATTGCGGATAAAACTTTCCTTGTTTTTGGGGTGGCTAACAAGAAGAGCGTCGCCTTTTCTGTTGGAGAGGTTCTTTCCGAGGCCAAGGCACATGTAATCTATAGCGTTCAATCAGCAGAAAAAAAGGAGAGTGTTTCCAAAATCCTTCCCGCTGCTGATATCTACGTATGCGATGTCGAACGAGAACAAGAAATTAAGAAACTTGCCGAAGATATTTCCAAAAAGTATCCCAAAATTCATGGCATCGTTCATTCCATAGCTTTTGCCAATTATGAAGAAGGACTTAAGCCATTTCACGAAACAAAAAAGGGGAACTTCTTGCAGTCAATTGATATCTCCTGTTATTCTTTAATCGCCATTGCTAATGCATTTAAAGACCTCTTAGATGTAAAAGCATCTGTAGTCACAATTTCCATCTCAACCACCAAAATGGCAGCCGAACCCTATGGTTTTATGGCTCCAGTAAAAGCTGCCCTGGATTCAACCTTGTGCTTTCTGGCTAAATCTTTCAGCTCTTTTTCCCAAATTCGGTTTAATTCCGTGAACGCTGGACTGTTAAGAACCTCATCATCCGCAGGGATACCAGGATATTTGGATTATTATCTCTTTGCCGAACAATTAACCCTGCGCAAAAAAGCTCTAACCACCAACGAAGTAGCCAATACCGTGGCATTTCTTCTAAGCGAGCGGTCCAGTGGTATTAATGCTCAGGGTATCATTATAGATGCTGGAATGTCAGTCAACTATTTTGATAAGGATATTATTAAGAAAGCATTAAGGTTTTAGTAAGCCCATGACTTTATTTCCTGTCATCATGCCCGTTATCGAAGCTGGACATAAATCCTCGGGTAAAGAAAAGGTAGATCATCTAAGCCGAATTGCTCGAGAGGCGCTAAAAGTAAGTGCTGAGAAAAGCCAAATGAGGCTGGGAAAATTGCTCAAGGACAAAGAAGGGATACCATATCCAGTTGCTGGCACTTATTGGTCTCTCTCTCATAAACCTAAGTACGTGGCAGCAGTGGTTAGCAAAAATAAGGTCGGGATCGATATTGAAGAAGTGAAACCCCGGGCTGAATCACTTTTTGCTCGTGTGGCCAGTGACGAGGAATGGGAACTGAAGGAAAAGTCCTGGGACGCTCTTTTCCGTTATTGGACGGCAAAGGAAGCGATTCTCAAGGTCATCGGAATTGGTATAGGCGGGTTAAAGATCTGTCGGATAACCTCAGTCCCTGACGAGAATCATATTACCTTGGACTATGAAGGGCAAATCTTTCTGGTAGAGCAATTACGATACAAGAACCACATTGTTTCTGTCCTCAAGGACGATAACCAGATCAAATGGGTGGTGCTGGATAAGTTTCCCAACAATATGAATTAGTTCTTCAAAAGTGGGTCTTATCAAACTCTTTTGACCGATAGCGTTCCCATCTGGGAAAAATCTCATGATAGATCCCGAGCCTTATTGCAATTAATTTAATAGCTCGTAGAAGCAGCATCCTGAACATTCTAGGCTTACTTAGCAGTGCTTTCATCAAGGCAAGGAGGGTTTTAGTCAGTGTAGGCGGGCACCCCTCTATGTTAATGGCATTCTGTAAACCCTTATTACTTTTGATGGCACAATCGCCGTAAAGGAAGATCTTTTGAGTATCTCTTTCCGGCTTCAATCCTAGCCCATAATATAAAGCGACACCGCCAAAATCCATTCCCGGATTATCTTTGCCGAATATTGATAGCGCCAGGGCAAGCGTGGCACCACAAGCGGAACAAAGACTTTGACCCGGATAAGGAGCGGAAAGTCCTGTTATTTTCGCCGGCGTCAGCAATTCCTTGTCTGGTTCAAATCGCCACTCCAGTTGCTCCCTTAGAGATTCTATATCCTTTCCTTTGATTTGAATTGCGCTGAGATCAAAAGAACGACCATGTCTCTGGGCAAACTCTTGCAAATAGTTAACTTGTGCCGGCTCAATTCCCAGGATTGTGGCTCCTACAACATCGCACTCGAATACATCCGGGCTGGCTATAATCAAATCTTTGCGGTGAGCTACACCTGCAAGAGTTTCCGGCCCTCTTTCCAGCATGTATATTCCATCAATTATGACCAGGTCGTTCTGGATAGCTTCGTTCAAAAGGCAAACTAGGTTGTCCAGCCGCTTACTAATATGAAACCGCTTTTTTGAGTCTTTGCTTAGACAGCCCTTCAGATTTTTAAAACCCAGAGAGACCTTTGTCTGAAAATGAGTCTTGAGCACCGGGATATTGATGAGAAAGTCTGTGTCTAAGGCTGTTCTCGAGACCTGGACCTTTATTCCCTCTAAATCCAGCTCACTAAACGCACCCGCATTGAAATCAACCAGTTTAACTCCATATTTTTTCGCTATCTTTTCAATGCCTGTGCCTCTAAAACACTGTTTCGTATATGGCTCAAGTTCATCAAATATACCAATGATGGCTCCTTCTCCTATAGAAATATCCCTGCAGCCATACTCGAGCAACAATTGCACAACCCCTTCTATAATCCACGACGTGGTCACCATTCCATAAGGAGGCATTATTTTGTGTCGGAAACAATTATTGGGTTTTATCAGGACTCTGTCGTTCTTATTGAGTTTCTCAAATCCACCACAGAGTTCGATAGCTTTACGAAGCGAATCCAAGGAGCCGTCAAATTTTACCAGCGATACTGTCATGAGCTTTATACACCGACTTGATAATTCTTAATCTCTTCAACATATAAGCCCAGGAACATCTGGGCTTTCTCTTCGGAGAAAAGGGCGGGCCTATAAGTGAGAGAGAGATTTAGATTCCTATTGTAGATACCGGCAGCAATGCTTAGTCCCATGGGAGTTACCACAGGTGCTGAGCCGGTAACATTGAGTATCTTGGCATTGCCTATGTTGCGCACTGCCGCCTCTTCGGAGCCTAGCTTCGGCCAAATAAAGCCAATATTGGTAAAGAGGATAGTATCAACATATGTTCGAGTAATCATCAGAAACCGGCACATCCCCTTCATAACCCAAAGGGGAAAGCGAGAGCAAAAGTAGAAGAAATAAACCAAGGAAAAGGCTATTCTATTCATCGTCTCATCTATAGTATCTGCTCTTACCTTCCGTAATAAGTTTGCAGGATCAGCCCTATCTTTGGGCGTGGTGGGTAAGGAAAACCAGGACGCCTGATTAGAAACCACATAGCGAAAACCCTTTGGGCTTATGTTCACTGGAGCCATTACGCGGATTCTGTTACTGGCCTTTCCATGCAGGTTATTCCACTTTTCCACAGCTCGGTAACAAGCCGCCAGAAAAATATGGTTTAGCTCAACCCCGGCTGATATTGCTTTTGACTGGATCTGCTCGAATTCCCTAGGACTTATGATTTTAAAGCAGAAACGAAGTTCTTTGGACTTCCCCAACTTATCATGGGAAACTCTTGTCGGGGGAAGAAAAGCAGCTATGACGAAGCGATGGAAAAGGCTGGAAATCATTCTCCTATAGTAATGCCCTACCTTTGACCTCTGGCTGTGGGCAAACTCCAGTAATTCGTCTCCTTTACGATTTATGCGGATATCCCCACACAATTTAGAATCCTGAGAAAGTTCGTTGTTATAACTCTCGACAACCTTCCTTACGAAAAGGAGAGCGCGGAGTCCATCTGCTGCCGAGTGATGAAAAGTGAAAACCAGCGAAGATTCACGCTCATTTTTCTTTAAGACCAGTACCCTCACCGGGAACTCTTGCTTAATATTAAAGGGCTGGTTCATCCAGGAGGAAAGATAGTTCTCGTGGTCCGTATCCTGGAGTTGAGTCTTGTCAGGGATGCTCAGGACCCCCTTCCCCAAGTCCTCCTGTATTTCGCGAGAAAGCTTGAAATAGCTACTGTGCAGAATCGTTCTCATTACAGGATGAGCTTGTTGCGCCGAGAAAATTGCTTGATTCAATCTAACATGATCTATCTCCCCTTCGAGGTTTAGAAGTACGTGAATAAGCATGGGTTCATTTATGCTATCAAGAGCTAGCAGGCATTTATCAACGCAATTGAGGGGGATTGAATTGGCAGGACTTTCTGTTTTCCTTTGCATAGTAGTCTGAGGCTAGACCAAGCAAGGCAGACTTCCGTAGTTGCCTGCTTCATCAGGCTCTTCGCTTTTTGTCATTGCGAGCCCCGACTTGTCGAGGCGTGGCAATCTCCTTACCTCTCTATCGAGATTGCTTCGTCGCTTCGCTTCTCGCAATGACAGAGCGACGACCCCAATAAATTGGGCAACTACATTATTTACTCCAATCCCTCGACCCTTTTCTTTGCTGCCTGGGCAATCTCGGCTGAGACTTTTTGACCACCCCAGCGCGCCAGCCAGGCTAAAGCCCCCGAAACGTCGCCGCCAATGGTCACCTTCGTTTTGCCATTTACAGGTTCCAGAGTGTAGAAGCGTGTTAATTTAGTGCCCAAAGCTTTTCCTTCCAGAACTACATTCCGCTCGGGGACAAATTCAGTAATCGTCATCAATAATGTAACCGTAAGCCCGCTTACCTTGGCTGTGACAGAAAGCTGTGAGCCTACACCCAAAGACCCCTTAGAGATCCTCTCAATCCTCTTGATGGACGGCATCCATTGGGGCCACTCTTCAAGCTTGTCTATCAGTGTCCAAACCTTGTTGGCTGGAGCATTGATTTCGATGCTGCTCTCAAACCTCATGCCTGCTAAACTCCTCCTTATGGAGTATCTTAGAAATATTATACATCATTACACAATCTAATGAGCTAGCTCAGTAAGCGTATCCTCTATGCCTCTCTAATCTTGAGGCCAGATTATCATCAGTGATAGAATAAATCTTGAAGGATACCCCTAAATCAGCATAGTATCCTGTGAAACTCAATGGGCACATGAGCTTCAGTAGACCTGATATCATTCGACCTCCCAGTGAATGGAAAAGCTATTTTCTCCCTTTGACCAGTGGCTGCTCCAACAACACCTGCATTTTCTGTGGATACTATGGTTCAAAGCTTCAAATGCGAGACGTTGAGGACATCAAGAACGAAACAGATGCCGTAGTCTTATTCACTCAAAGTGGCATTCGTCTTCCTAATGTTTCCAAGGTGGTGTATGCCGTGGCTCAAGATTGGGATGGCAAGAGAATATTTCTCCAGGATGGCGATGCCCTTGTCTACCCTTTTCCCAAATTGCGTGAGGTCCTCCGGTACCTGAATGAAAAACTGCCCGCTGTCGAAAGGATTGGCACATACGCTACGCCACAGGATATCTTGCGCAGGAACTCCGATGAATTAAAGGAATTAAAAGAACTCAAGCTAGGCATTTTTTACACCGGGCTCGAGACCGGCGATACTGAACTGCTCCAGAAGATAGGTAAAGGGGTAAGCTCAGACAAAGTAGTCGAGGCGGGAAAGAAAGTGAAGGAAGCTGGGATAATTTTTTCTGTCACAATAATCTTAGGACTTGGCGGTATCGAGGGAAGCAAAAAACACGTTCTTGAGACAGCCAAAGTGCTCACTGCTATTGACCCGGATTATGTCGGAGCCTTGACTTTGACCCTCGTCCCCGGTACGCCACTCTATGAGCAGTGGGAACGGAACGAATTCCATCCTCTTTCTCCTTTCCAATCCCTGGAGGAACTGAAGTTAATCATAGAGAATGCTAACTTTACCGATTGCTTCTTTAGCTCAATGCACGCCTCAAACTATCTTTCCGTCCGAGGAAAATTGCCACAGGACAAAGAGAGGATGCTCAGAGACCTAGAAGTAGTTTTGGCAGCCAGAGACCCTGCTTTACTCAGGCCTGAGTTTCTTAGGGGTCTATGACCATGATGGCATCAAATCAGCCTGGCGTTCAGCAACCGTTCATTATTTCCCAATCACAACTCGCCGCTCTGGGTAAGGAGAGTGTATACACCAAAAACGTCTTTGGGATGTAGCCATACCTCTCTCATACCCCGGCCATGTCCTTTACCACCGACAAGGTCAGCATCCGTTATGTCACCCACTACCCGAATCCCCATCTTTTCTGCTTTAGCCCTGGCTTTACCGGCGTCCGGAGTCTTGAATCCCACGGCATAAAGTCCCTCACCTCGTTTGTCGATAAATTTGGCGACATCGCTGTCCGAGCGGGTTGGTGATAGTATTTCCAATCTATTGTCACCAATAACACTAATAAAACCTACCGCCTTATTTTCACCAATCTTCCTGAATTTAGTTCCCATGAGTTCCGAAAAGAATCTCTGCGCCTTTTCTATATCTTTAACAGCTATTACCACGTGACTAAGATCGCCTATGAGCCGTTCTTCCTTCATAGCTAACCTCCCTCTTAAGATTGTTACCAGATTATATAGCCATTGCCAGGAGTTCTCAAACACCTCACGCTACAGTCATTTTGCTCTTGCTCGCAATGCATGGTAAAATGCGCAAAGCTATCCACTATATATTGTCGACAATCTAAAACCCATTCGCGAGGTATCTGATGGATCGTAAGACTAAAATTGAGATGCTGAGGAGAATGCTGCTTATCAGACATCTTGAGAATAAGTGGGGCGAGGCTTATCAAAGACGAGAAATCGATGGAATACCTCCTTCTCTCGGTACTGGGCAAGAAGCAGTCTCAGTGGGCGCGTGCATGGCCTTAAAGCCAGGCGACTTTGTTTTCACCACTCATCGTGGTGTCGGGCCACAAGTTGCTATGGGCTTGGAGCCGAATCGTATAATGGCCGACCTTTGCTACAAGGCTACCGGTTATAACAAGGGAAAATCATACCATGTAACCAGTATTGAACATGGTGTGGTGGGCATGGGTGGCATTGTAGGTGGACAGATACCGGTGGCTGTAGGGCTGGCTTTAGCTTTTAAATTAAGGGGGCTCAAGCAGGTAGTTATGCCCTTCTTCGGCGAAGGAGCATCTAATGAGGGAGCCTTCCACGAGGCGGCAAATTTAGCCGCGATTTGGAAACTGCCAGTTATCTTTCTCTGTGAAAATAATATATATGCTATCTCGCTCAGATTTGAAGAGTTCATTCCCGTTAAGAGTGTAGCCATACGAGCCAAAGCCTACGGGATGCCCGGTGTCACCGTTGATGGTAACAACGTCATCTCGGTATATAAGGCGGTATATAAAGCAGCGGAAAGAGCCAGGCAAGGTCTCGGGCCTAGCCTGGTTGAGGCTAAGACCTACAGACTCGCCGGACATCTACTCGATGACCCTAGTTATTATCGCCCTAAAGAAGAAGTGGCAGAACAATGGGCTAACTGCCCCATTTTAAGGTTTAAGACGCAATTAGAGTCGGAGGATATCCTGAGCAAGAGTGCCATAGAAATATTGGAGAATGAGGTTAGGAAAATAGCGGAAAAGGCGGCGGATTTTGCCAGAAAAAGTCCCTACCCTGAGGCGAAAGAAGCCTTTACAGATATTTTCGCTTAGAATGTACAGAAATGTTTCCCAGAAGACTTTTTGAACACGGTGCCCCAATTCCTCCAGAGCAGAAGAAGCTACCCGGTTATAGGGGTGCTATCAATGAAGCTCTTATGCAGGAAATGGAGAGAGACAGTCACATCATAGTCATGGGGCAGGACGTCGGGAAAGCACCACCTTTCGGCGTCACCCTGGGGCTGTTGGACAAATTTGGGCCAGAGCGCGTTCTGGATACGCCAATCTCTGAAATAGCCATGGTGGGAGCAGCGGTAGGCGCTGCCATCGGTGGTATGAGAACTGTGGTTGAGATGCAGTTCGGAGACTTCCTCTCTTGCGCCGTTGACCAGGTAGTACACGAGGCTGCTATGCTTCGATACCTGACAGGGGGCCAAGTCAAAATACCTATAGTCATTAGGTTACCTTGCGGCGCGGGGCAGGGGACAGGGTCTCACCATGCTCAGAGCATGTACTCCTGGTTCGTTCACAGCCCGGGCCTGAGAGTTGTCGTCCCTTCCACATCAGCGGATGCCAAGGGCTTGATGAAGACAGCATTGAGGCAAGATAACCCGGTGCTCTTCTTCGAGGAGAAGATTTTATATCGAACCCGCTGGGAGGTACCTCCTGAGTATTACAATACCGATTTCACTATACCTTTCGGCAAAGCCGATGTGAAGAAACAAGGACGAGATGTTACCGTGGTGGCTACCCTGGCCATGGTGCATTATGCTATTGAGGCAGCCCGACGTTTGGAAAAGGAAGGCATATCCGTAGAGGTTATTGACCCTCGCACCTTAGCTCCTCTAGACAGGGAAACCATCCTAGCCTCGGTAAGAAAGACCGGCCGTCTGGTAGTGGTGGACGAAGCTTATCTGAGTTGCGGCATCCAAGGAGAGATAATTGCCAGCGTCACCGAAAAAGCCTTTCACTATTTGAAAGCACCACCCGTCCGTCTAGGAAACCCCGGGGTCCCTGTGCCTTTCGCACCGACGCTGGAGGAGGCGGTGATTCCCAATATAGATAAGATAGAACAGGCGATCAAGAAAACTTTAAAAGCCTGAATCTTACCACCGCTGCCCATGCAGAAATAAATTCAATCAACCACTATGTACTTGCCTTCTCCTGCCACTAGTCCGTGTTTTAATGCGGTAGTAATTTGTGGTAGGTCCCAAGGATTGGCAGGGATCTTATTAGAAGCCCGGTAATCTAAGAGCACCTTCATTGCCTCGACATCGATAGCAATAAGGTCACCGGAGGCAAGCACCAAGCCTGGCTCGACCAATTGGCCCCTATCCGGGCCGCCAGATACGAAGGCTTTCCTGCCATCCATGACGATGAGATCTGGCTGCCAACAAAGATTTACTTCAGCCAACTTTTCCTGCAAATGACCAAGATGAAAACTACGCCGTTGTCCAGGAGCAACAAAGCCGAAAGCAAGTTTAATGGCACCAGAAAATGCACCGAGGGTGTGAGTCTTCATGCATGGCAGATAAACCATCTTATCTGCTTCATAAGCGGAGCGAGGCATTATAACTTTGCTTAAATAATCTCCATTGACCTTGACCTGTACCCAATCATTAGGCCTATCATCAAAAGCAATAAGTTCAACACCTAGCCTTCGAGCTAACTCGGGGACACCGAGTTGATTGAAGACTTTTCTAGTTGGCCGCCAAACGGCACCAGCGCTCTCACCAATGATGACTTTAGCCCCAGCTTCCAGGATAAATTCAATCACGACCTGAAGAAAAGCCAGGTCGGTAGCTGCTGGAAACGGGTCTGGACTGTTGAAATTTGGTTTCACAAGAACCCGATCACCCTTACCAATGGCTTGCTGTAAATTGCCCAGTAATGCCATAGCTTGGCCAATAGCTAGCCGAATATCCCCTTTTGCTTTCACTTTGGCTACGACTGGCTGGTTATTCCTAAGCCACGGATTACTCCTTCGTGGCTTTGGCTCTACACATGGAATACCCCTTGGTATCTTGTCGCCCAGAAAGTGATAGACTCCAACAACTCTGTCAAAGAGAACTGCCATATGACATCCAAAACATGATTCAGTTTTGTTGCTCTTATCCCTTTTCAGCAGCTTTACCCCTCCCATAAGTTGCTGCGAATTTCATGCGATGGTAGGGAGACAGGAGAACAGCGCCTGGATTATTGCCGGTGACCATGTCTTTAGCTACAACGTAAGTGACAGGAGCCTGGGAACGCTTGATGAAAATAGTGTCATGTCCGACGCATAGACCATATATGAAGTTCAGCTCCGTACCTTCTCGGTTCATAATCTCCGCTTGGACTATGGGATTACAGCTTATGCCTAGTTGATTTACCCATTCGTCAGGTATTCCCGTCTCTTGAGGTTTTAGACCACCTACCATACAGGCTATAGAGATAACCTGGAAACCGGCTCTATCCAGAAAGCGGGCAAATTCTCTGCCCTCACGGATTAAGCCCACACATACAGCTAATCCCACCTTTTTGACACCCAGTTCCCTGGCGAATTCGATGCACTGTTGGACTCGAGACCAATCATAGCCCCCTCTTTTGAGCACTTTGGCGGCAGCTAAATGGAACTTGTTGGTGTCGGGCTCAAGATATTGCCGCTTACTTTCTTCGATTAAGTCCAGGAATCCCTGCGCCTGGCAATACTCAGGAATTCCCTGGGGATACCGCTGCAAACACTCGTTGTTTTTGCACTGATGACACTGGATTGTTTTAGCTTCTTTAGCCATTTTCCCTCCTTACCAGATAAATACATACGATATGGTCATTTGAGTATATCAACAAGTTGTCTAGAAACCTCAACCACTCCCTCACTGCCATAGCTGATTCTATCTTTAGTTCTGGCCAAAGTCAATTTAGCGCAATAAGGCGGCCTAAACAACTGGTTTAGGAGTTCAGTCACTTAGTCGCCCCGAATATCCTTCAATTGCACAAAATGTAGTATAATGCTTAGAACATATTATGTCACAAATAAAAGCAGGTATAATAAATGTCACCGGCTATATTGGTGCCGAATTGGTTCGCTTACTTTGCCAACATCCCCAAGTAAAGCTTGTCACTATCATCGGAAGAAGCGCAGTCGGGCAAAAATTAGGCGATGTTTTCCCCAACTTGGCAGGAACTAACTATATAATAAAAGCTGAGCTTGATGGCGAAATTGACATCGCTTTCTCAGCAATGCCTCATAAAAGCAGTGTAGATGTCGTACCACCTTTGCTAAAACAAGGCATCAGAGTCGTTGATGCCAGTGCTGATTTCAGGTTAAAGAACGCTGGCGAATATTCCAAATGGTATGGATTTACTCATCCATCTCCCAAGTTATTGAAAGAGGCGGTTTTTGGCTTACCCGAGCTGCATCAAAATGAAATTGCCTCAGCTTCACTGGTAGCAAATCCGGGCTGCTACAGCACCGGTGTTATCTTAGCCCTAGCACCCATAGTCAAAGAGGGACTTGTTTATCCCGATATAGTGGTGGATAGCAAATCAGGCATCTCGGGTGCCGGCAGAACCCCGAGCTTGACCACTCATTACTCCGAAGTCAACGAAGACGTCTGTGCTTACTCTCTCGAGGGACATCGCCATTTGCCCGAAATAGAACAGGAATTGAAAGCACTTAACCCATCATTTTCTCCCTCAATAACCTTTGTGCCCCACCTGGTGCCCATGACCAGAGGTATATTGAGCACCTGCTATGCGAGATTAACCGATAGTCGTCGGCTGACGGCTAACAGTCTAAAACGGCTATACCGAGAATTTTACAAGCATGCCCCCTTCGTTCAAATAACGACCACGCCTCCTCACACCAAGCATGTCTGGGGAACTAACTTCTGTCTTGTTTATCCCACTGTCGATTCGAGGACAGACAGGCTTATAGTGATTAGCTGTTTGGACAACCTCGTCAAGGGCGGGGCCGGGCAAGCAGTGCAGAATATGAATCTGATGTTCGACCTGCCTGAGACCACAGGGCTGGAAGCCTTAGCCATCTACCCTTGAAATGCGCCGGATTATTCCTCTGCCGAAACTACTTCGGTTATGAGCCCTATTTTAGCTGCTTCAGCTTCACTGAGTCCTTGTCGCTAAACAGGATATCCATTGCCCTTTTTAGTACATCTTAGCTATTAGAAATATTACTAAAGGGCTATTTACACTAGCTAACATGAATGATATAGTGAAACCAGACGTAATTTAATCAAATATATTCAAGGCGAGTTATGAAACAGCAATGGTAACTAAATCAATTCCAGCAGAAAGGCGAGATAAGAAAAGCCAAGCCTTGCCCATAGGGTGGGAAGAGATGGCCCAGGCTCTATTGCGTAATGCCGGGCTAGGGATATACATCGTCCAAGAAGGAAAGTTTCAATATGTTAACCCCGTGTTTCAAGACTTAACAGGCTATACTGAAGAAGAGCTACTAGGGAAATATTCTCTCGACCTCGTCCATTCAGAAGATAGGGAGATGGTCAGGAAAAAGGCGACAGAAAACCTGAAGAGTGAGAAGGGTTCTATTTCTTACGAATACAGACTCGTGAAAAAGAATGGCGAGATACTATGGGTTCTGGAAGAAGTTACTTCTATAAACTATGGAGGGAAACGGGCTACAGTGGGAAGTTTTATGGATATCACTGCTCGCAAGGAGCTGGAGGAGGTTATCAAATATTCAGAGAAAAGATACCGAACTGTATTGGACGAGATAGGGGATGCCTATTTCGAAGTGGACCTTAAGGGGAATTTTACTTTTGTCAATGACCAAATGACACAACATCTACAGTACTCAAAAGAAGAGCTGCTGGGGATGAATTACAGAACTTTCACTGTCGAAGAAGAGATCAAAAACGTATACGAAGTTTATAATCAGGTCTATCGGACAGGTGAGCCTAGCCTGAGTTTTGGTCACAGGGTTATACGAAAAGACGGAACTGGCGGCTTTAGCGACGTATCAATTTCTCCGTTGAAGAATGCGAAAGGCGAGATCTTTGGGTTTCGGGGCATTTCTCGCGACATCACCGCACGCAAGCGGCTAGAAGAAGAGCGCGAGGCTTTGCTCCAAGAAATAAGAAAAATCAACCAAAAGCTGGAGGAGGCTAACAAAGAACTCCAGGATTTTGTCTACATTGCCTCCCATGACCTGCGGGAACCGCTGCGAAAGATTTCTTCCTTCGGCACACTCCTTCAGGATTCA
>JBEKTM010000011.1:0-25609 GCA_049516035.1 Dehalococcoidia bacterium | reverse complement strand
TGAGGGAATCCAAAACGAGATGTCACCATGGCGATTCTCATGTCACAGGCTAACGCGAGCTCTAAACCGTGACCAATAGCATCTCCGTTGATCGCTGCAATAACCGGTTGGTCAAGTTTACCAAGAGGCTCAGAGAAAGACCCAATGTCTGATTCCACCTGATCGCAGATTCCAGAACGAGGCTCAGCCAGTCTGGGTTCTATGGAAAAGGAGTCTTTCCTCCCACCGGTAAGAATGATGACTCTTATCTCGTCGTCGCAAAAGATTTCATTGCACAGGTGCGCAAGATCATCGGCGAGGTGGCTTACATCTTCATTGGGAGACCAATTCATTTCAACCACTCCAACACCCTCCTTTTTTTGAAAAGCGAGCGTTTTGAATAAAACCAATTTCTCCTCCATCTATTTCAATATCTCACGGATTGGAAGTATACAACACGCGCCGAATGATTTCAATAATGTATGAAAAATACTCAAAAAAATTATAAAATGGCGCCAAAGGATTAGCCAGCTCCGTAAAATTCGGGGTCGTTTAGAGGATCAGCTTATAAGGCCCAAGGCGATGCGAGTAGGTTCGGTGATCAGACAGTACATGTTCTGGAAACTCCTAAAGCTCTCGCAATGGCCTTGATCCCTTTCCCCTTCTCTCACATTACTCTGATCTGGTGCCACTTGTACATAATGACTATCCCCTCTTTACTCCTCCTCCAATTTTGGGAGGAGATTGTATCTGATGGGGGGTCAATTTTAAATGACGATCCGGGGTCAATTCTATTTTACGATCTACATTTGTGGCTGTGGCTGTGCGTCACGAAAAGGCGAAGGATTTGCAGTATATCTTCTTGCACATGATATTACAGTAGCGAAAATGCCAATAATGAGTCACTTAGAGCTTACAGACGAGCCACTCATCTCCGTGATCGATATTGTCTCATACATAAGAGAGACTCACGAAACTGAGTTGACCGCTAAAGTATACATGAGAATCACGAATCTTGAAATACCAGTGAACGGCAAGACATTTGTCGTTTTTATTGACCGTAGTCCTGTCTGCCGGGCGCCTTCTAGGCTTACCTTTTGCGTCTATTTTGATTTTATATAGCTTATCAACTATTGGCTTTAATTCAGGGTCAATTTTTTGCTACTACCATGTTACCCTTTCGCTAAGTAGGCTCATGCCTTTATCAATTTCAGACTCGCTACAGCTGCCACGGTTTTTCTGCAGCTGCATTTCTGCCAGCTATACGGCCGAAGGTCATTGCTTTAGGAGGTGCCGTGCCAGCAATCATGACATCTCCACTAAAGAGTCCTGCGCCCATTTCGCCAGCTACATATACCCAGAGACATTGCCTCCAGAACGGCTACCTTAATCCTAGATTCTCTCGTCCACATCGCCGCTGGAAGATCAACTGTCCTTGCCCCAACCACAATTACGTCGGCTTCATAAATCCCATTTTTGCTGAACTTGCATTACCGCCCTCTTCGACCTCCTCTCATTTTAGTTCTAATTGAGAATTGATCTATCTGGGAAATACCCACTTTTCAACTGTGGTGTTAGTTTGTGTAGAAAACCCCTAAGGTTGTATGCATTTCTGCGGTCATAGCCTTCCTCAATTCTTGGGGTCACTTGCCGCATCAACCAGCTCAATACGAACTCCCCTAGTATCTTCAGGCAACAGCCAAGCCAGCCGTAGCGTGTATCCAGGAAAGAGGCTTTTAATCTCTTCCTCTTTTACAGGAAAGCCTTTGGCTTTCAATGCTCTAACTTCTGAGTCGAAATCGTCAATAAAAATGGAAAGATGCCAAAGCCCCTCTCCTCGCTGCCTAAGGGTCTCGGCTTCGGGACTTTTAGGATCGGTCGGCTCTATCAACTCAATAGCATTTTCTCCTGCCTGGAATAGTACTACTTTAACGCCTTTTTCTGGAATTTCTACAATACCCTTATCCCACGGAGTCAGGCCAAGCATTTTACTGTATAACTTTAGTGCCTCGTCTATATTACTTACTAAGATCCCAACATGGTCAAGTCTCTTTGACATTTCTGCTCCTCCTATGAAGTTATAGTGCAAAATTTTGATTATTTCTGATCATCAGTTTCTCCTGTTATCTGTCACCCCCTCTCTTTACTATATTTTCGTTTGTGGCCATCTTCCGATCTGTAAAAGCAAAGCTTCTACAGATAACCTGAGGTACTGTGGACTTAGCCTTTCCAAAAAGTCAATGTCTCATAATAGGCAAAGAGCACACCATGGATATGACCTTTTTGAAGCGATTTCCAAATCGTCAAATTGATGGCGATTATCTGGTGTTTACTGGGCTGACGACTCTACTTCGAAAGGCGCTTGGTAATACTCTGTCCTATACTTCTCCCCCAATGTCAGGATTGGTCTTAGATCTTACCAGCAATCCAAAGAAGAGTCTCACAAGGCATGGTATATCTTGCTAATCCTTCTTAATTCTCTCTTACTTTATATGTAGCATAGTTTCATTTTTCAATACCTCCTAATGGTCAATACCTGATAGTATGTCAAAATGTTTTATTTCCTTGAGAATTAGTTTGTGGTCAGCCTATTGAGCATTTCCAATCAAATTAGAAGGAGATAGGTTAGATTATCTATATCTGTCGGGCGACATATGACCCCTCATAGATTGCGTCTATGATTCTGCGTGGTTCGACGCAGTCGCCTATGCAGTAAAACTCCCAGCTCCTGTCCTTAAGTTCCTCAGCAAGCTTATTGTTTGCTTTGGCACCAAGCGCCATCAATATCGTATCTGCTTTAATCACATGTCTTTCCCTCTTTTTATTAATAACACTCATACCTTCTTCAGTTACTTCGTCAATTTTTACTCCGGTGAACATTTTGACCCCGTGTTTTGCAAGCCTAGACATAAGAAGTTTTCTGGTTCGGACCTCCATATCACTGGCTATCTCATTAAGCATCTCTACAATAGTTACCTTCTTTCCCTTTTCAGCTAAAAACTCTGCCACCTCAGAACCAACCATTCCCCCACCGGCAACAACTACTGTCTCTCCGACATCTGTCTTGCCAGCTAGAACATCATTAGCGAGAACTACATTGTCTCTATTAATCCCAGGGATCTCAGGTAATAGAGGCGTTGACCCAGTAGCTAAAATCACCACATCTGGTTTTATTTCTTTAATAAGTGCCAAGGTAACTTTCTTGTTTAGCTCAAATTTTACTCCGAGCTTCCTAATCTGATTTGAAAAATACTCTGACACATTCTTAATTTCCCCCCTATACGGTGGGACTGAAGCTAATCTGATTTGGCCACCTAGCTCGTTCGCTTGGTCATATAGCATTACCTTATGGCCCCTCAGTGCAGCAACTCTAACGGCTTCCATCCCTGCTGCCCCCCCACCAACTATCAGGACTCGCTTAACATTTACTGCGGACCTAATATCAAATTCCTTCTCTCTCCCCATGGCCGCATTTACTGTACATCGTACACTCAGGTTGCCATAAAAGCGGCGAGTGCATTCATTGCAAGCGATACATTTACGGATGTCACCCAATCTCCCTTCTACTGTTTTCTTTGGGAGTTCAGGGTCAGCGAACAGTGCCCTACCCATTCCAATCAAGTCTGCCTTCCCCTCCTGAAGGATGCTTTCCGCCAGAAGAGGGTCATGAATTCTGCCTACGGCGATAACTGGTATACGAACTACGCTCTTGATTCCTTCTGCTAAATGTACAGCGAATCCCGGTGGATGAGCCATTGGGGCAATTATATACTCACTCGTTTCACCCAGGCCGTTACTCACATCAATAGCATCTATACCTGCTTCTTCTAACCTGCCGGATATGACTTTGGTGTCTTCTAATCTGAGTCCCCCTTCTATCCACTCATCTCCGCTGATTCTAAATATAACAGGATAATCATCGCCCACTTTACTTCTCACACACTCTATAACTTCCAGCGGGAATCTCATTCTCTTTTCTAAACTCCCCCCATACCTGTCTGTCCGCTTGTTGAGGAAGGGAGACATAAAACTAGCTATCAGATACCCGTGGCAACCATGTATTTCTACGGCGTCAAAACCAGCCTTTTTCGCTCTCAACGCAGCTTCGCCAAATCGCTCTACCAGGTGCTGAATCTCATCAATAGTCAACGGTCTTACAATTCTGTCTCCTAATGGAACGTCTGACGCTGCCACAGTGATACCAGCTTCCGGAAACTGAGTTGCTCGTCCGGTGTGAGCTATCTGCATTGTCGCTCTCGCGCCATTGACTTTAATGATAGTGGCTAATTCCTCTAATCGAGGAATATATTTGTCGTGGTCAATGACTAAACCTGACGCGGTAGCTCTTACCACAGATTGGTCGACAATAGCACCCTCAACTATTAATAAGCCAACCCCGCCTCTGGCTATTTCGGCATAATGATACAGCATTCTTTCGCTTACGCTTCCATCAATGTTGGCAGTATTTGTCTGGGCAGCCAGTTTTACTATTCTGTTCTTGACCGTCAACTTACCTATGCTGGTTGGCTCGAATAATTTTTTAAATTCCACCTTTTTCTCGGCTTCCACTTTAACTCCTTCCATCTCGAAAGCAAAAATACTCATCGGTTACCTGGCTAACTTTCATCCTCTGTGTAGGGTACAAAGTCAGAATTTTGGTGAAGGTTGCCGCCTACAAAGTTGGCATCGAAACTTATCATCCGTTTCAAGTTTACCCGGTTCCTTACGAGCCAGATCAGTTGTGTTTGGACTTGGGTTAATTCGGACAGCACTTTTTATGAGAAACCTGATTTTCAATAGAGAAAAATCTTGTCCAAAATGCTAATAATTTCAATGGGCGCCTACAACGTTTTCAGATAATTTGGTAGTAAATGACTCTATATTAATTGATGCCACTTCACGCATCGCTTCGCCTCCCCTAGGTGTGCGGACTCCTCCAAAAGCCCAAAATATTGCCTTTCCGACCTCACCTCCCTAAATAGGCCTTCCTTATATATTCACTATTCTGCAGCTCCTTAGGGTCTCCCTCAAGCACTATTTTCCCTATCTGTAAAACATAAACCCATCTTGAAAAAGCTAGGGCCAGTCGGGCATTCTGCTCCACCAAAAGAATGCTTACCCCTCTTTTAGTAATCTCAAGAACTTTCCTGATTACTTCCCGAATCATAATAGGCGATAGACCTACCGTAGGCTCGTCCAATATAAGCAGTTTAGGCCTCGCTGCCAGCCCTCGCCCGATAGCCAACATCTGCTGTTCCCCCCCACTCATAGTGCCCGCAATCTGATGCCGCCTTTCTTCTAGTATTGGGAAAAGGGTAAATACCTCTTTTACGCGCTGCTTCGTCTCTATACCATTTAGAAGATAAGCCCCAACGAGCAAGTTTTCAAGTACGGACATATTTGGAAAGAGCCCTCTCCTTTCCGGAACATGGATTATGCCCATCCTCACAATCTCCGAGGGAAGTAAGCAGTCAATCCTCATCCCCTGAAACCACATCTCGCCACTACTTATATCCATTAGACGGGAGAGGCACCTGAGGATAGTACTTTTGCCAGCCCCATTAGCCCCAATAAGACCTGTCACACCCTCGTCTCCGACCTCAAAACAAATACCACTGACAACATCAATACCACCGTACCCAGCGCTTAACCCTTTTACCTCAAGCAATGTAATCTCCTTCCCCTAGGTATACTCTATTTACGTCAGGGTTCTTGATTATACCATCAGGGGAATCTTCGGCAATCTTCTCCCCGTAATGAATAACAATGATTCGGCTGCAATTTTCCATAATCACTTTCATATCGTGGTCAACAATAACAAGTGTGGTACCGTTCTCTTCTTTAAATTTGTTAACAATGTTAAAAAAGGTAGCCATCTCCTCGGCATTCATACCGGTCGCCGGTTCATCAAGTATGCAAAGGGCTGGGTTTCTGGATAATAGCATGCCTAGACTCAAAAATCTTTGCAGACCTTTAGGCAAATCTCCAGCCCGTTTCTCCATGACATCACCCAAACCCAACAATCCCAATACCTCTCGAACTAATCTCTCATGTTCTACACCTCCCCGCTTTGCATTTAGTGTACTAAAATGCAACCCCCAAAAGCTTGTTTTTAGGCGAAGATGCCCGCCTATTGATATATTCTCGAGAACCGATAACTCAGGGAAGATACCGCCAATCTGGAACATGCGGCCTATTCCTCTAGCCGAAATCAAATGAGGGGGAAGACCAACTATATCTTTGCCATCAAAAACAATATTGCCTCGATTTGGTCTAAGATAACCGCCGATCATATTTAGAACAGTAGTTTTACCCGAGCCGTTAGGACCAATTAATCCAACTGCCTCGCCTTTATGGACTTCAAAACTAAAATCCCGTACCGCGACGAGCCCACTAAAGTACTTCGTCAGTCCTTTAATTTCTAAATATGCCATAGCCTCCCTTACACTGAGGAATCTAACCCTTTACTGGTACCTTGCTGGTGCTAAATAACTTGCCGAGAAATTCCCAAACACCACCACGCAAACCTATTCTCACACCAACCAAAACTAAACCATATATTAAGGGCTCAAACCAATCCGGTGCCCCACCAATATCCATCGTCACCGTAGAGACGAGCATCATCAAAGTGGTACCAATCAATGGGGCAAAAGGGCTAGCCTGACCACCAATTATGATATGAGCCAGCGGGTACATTGACTTGAGCGGGACAAATTCACCCGGCCCTGTGAAACGTATGTGCGAAGCACCCAATCCTCCAGCTATGCCAGCAAAAAAACAGCACATAAGCCAGGCCTCCATCCTGTAGGCAAAGGGAGAAATACCACTGGCAGCGGCTAGTTTCTCACTGGAGTGAATTGCTCTAAAAAGATCGCCGATTCGTGATTGCCAGGTTACGAACATTATGCCTAGGGTTATCAAGAATATTGCCAGGCACAAATAGTAAAATGACGCTGACGAAGAAAAGCTAAATCCAAAGAGATCAGGGCGCGGTATATCTGCAATACCCTCCACACCACCAGTGAACCCCGTCCAGTTGAGAACTACTAGCCTTATGCTTTCACCCACAGCTAGTGAAAACATAAAGAAGTAAACGCCCCTCACCCTTCTTAGTCCTATGGTTCCAATAAAGAAGGCCACGATAGCCGGGATTAGCCCCCCAGCGGGCAGAGCCAACCAAAAGCTTATATCACTCCGTTTCATCAATAGGGCTACTGTATAGGCACCAATGCACATAAATCCAGCATGGCCGAAGCTTATCTCTCCCACCACCATGAGTATCCACAGGGCTAGAGCAGAAATACAGGCAATCAGGATATCAGTCAGCCGACCTTGATAATAGGAGCTGGTTAAGTACAAAGGCGCTGCTAGCAGCAAAGCACCCACCAGTGTGGCGAGAACCATTGGCACCTTTTGCCTGCTCACTTCGTTTCTTCCCTTTCCACGAGTCCTATTATACCATAAGGTCTAAATAGCAGCACTAGAGCTAGCAGCACAAAGCCAGCAAGGTGGCTCCATACTCCTATAAGGGCCATCCCAAAAGCGTCAATGAAGCCTAACAAAACAGCTCCCACAATGGCCCCGTAAATGCTTCCCAAGCCACCTACAATTACTATTATAAATGCCTTAAGTATGTAATCGTCACCCATATACGGGTTAATATTACTGGACGAAGCCAAGATAAATCCAGCGGACACGGCCAGTACTAATCCCAGCATCATAGCTACCATCCGAACCCACATCACATTGATACCATGTAGCGTTGCGGCATCCATATCCTGCGCTACTGCCCTAATGGCTCTACCTACTTTTGACTGATGGATTATCACTAACGCAATACCCATAAATATGATACTAACGGCAGTTAATAGTAACCTGTCGTACGGTACAGAAATCGAGCTGACCCGAAAGCCTCCCAAATTAAGTGAGGGAACAACCCTATCTTCTGGTCCCATTATAGCAGTGACAACCTGCTGTAAGACAAAAGAGATTCCAAAGCTTGCGATAAGCCCGCCTAATATATCCTTCCGTAAGGGAGAAAAAACGCTTCTTTCTATCAGCGCTCCCAAGAGACAACCACCCAAAATAACGAGCGGAAAACCCCACCAGTAGCCAGCCCCAAACGCTCGGAAAAGAACATAAGCGCCAAATGACCCCAACATATAAAACTCGCCGTGAGCAAAATTCACCACACCTAGGACACCAAAGGTAATACTCAAACCCAGTGCTATTAACGCATAGATAGCTGATATCATGATGGCTATCACCGATACCTGAACAAATAGATCTATACTCACTGCAATTAGCCCCTCCTATCAAACGAATGTAATAGTCCAGATGTTGTTTGTCTGGTGCATTATCTTAATCTCGGGTTTGCCACAGGAGCGTCACCCGCGCATCTCCCCCTATGCATGATGCTGTTCACATTTCAAGTTTTTTTTAAAAGTCAGTAATCAATCTTTCCTTAGTTCTTTAGGTGTGACTATCACTGCTTTTCAAAAATTCATAACACACCATGTACTCGTCCCGAAATCAGCAATTGGAAAAATATTTCCGATTTTTGGGGCTTAGGAAACCTGAGCTGCAGCATTTTAGGCTTGCCGACTGAGGAAAATTGCAGTAATTCTGGGCTAAAAATCTCGTATCTGCCATCAAAGTCTTAAATTTTCGCCTCCATCTGAATCAGTGCGCACTCTAACGCTTTAGTATGTTTATGCAGCAGGCGCCTCCCTGTATCCCGCTTACTATGCCGCCCTCCATATGGGCTAGGCCTACTTTAGCCCTAGTTACCTGGCGTTGCCCGGCCTGTCCCAGGAGATGCCAAGTAATCTCACAAACCTGGCGCACACCGCTGGCGCTGAGAGGATGTCCCTGAGAGAGCAGACCACCGCTGGGGTTCACGGGGACCTCCCCTCCTAGGGCAGTAGCGCCTTCTTCTACAAGACGGCCGCCTTCTCCTTGGGGGCAAAGCCCGATGTCCTCAATGTTGGGAATCTCAGTTGCGGCAAAGGCGTCATGCAGCTCCACGAGGTCCAGGTCTTCCGGTCCTAGCCCAGCCATCTCGTAAGCTTCTGCTGCCGCCTGTTTGCCCATAGCGGAGACACAGATATTTTTCTGAAAAAGAGAGTAATCGCCTGACTTAAGCCCTGAGCCCGCAAGCCATACCGGGTTAGAGGTGTACTGGGCTACTTTATCGTCCGCACACAGCACTACAGCCGCGGCTCCGTCCGTGTAGGGGCAAATCATATACAGAGTGAGGGGGTCGCAGACCATCCGGGACTTGAGCACCTCATCCAGGGTGAGTTCTTTCTGGTATTGGGAATAGGGATTAAGACAGCCGTTATGATGGTTTTTTACTGAGACCTGGGCGAATTGCTCAACAGTGGAACCATATTCCTCCATGTGCCGTCTCATAATCAGGGCGGCATAAGCGGGCATGGAGAGCCCAAGCTCACCGTCTAGGTCCTGATGGCTTAGCAGCGTCCCTTTTCCAATAGCTCTTGTCAATGAGTCAACACCGAAGGCCAGGCCGATATCGTACATCCCCATGCCGATGTCAAACCATGCCCGGCGTACGGCGGTGGATCCGCCGGCACAGGCATTCTCGACGTTAATTATTTCCCCGTTGACAACGCCTATCTGACTGCCCACTGTTTGTCCGAGACACGATAGGGCGACGTAGCCGGCGTCAGAATATAGGTTAGCGCAATAGCATACCTCGATTTTCTTGGGATTTATGCCGGCATCCTTGATTGCTGCCCGGCAGGCTTCGGCCCCCAAATCTACCAGCGTCTTCTCGGGCTGTTTACCAAACAGACTCATTCCGACCCCAATCACCGCGACACCTCTCATCTTTACCTGTCTCATGATACCCTTTCTATTAACCAATCCTCTTTAATTTTCTATATTTCGCCCAATACTTGTGGAAAGCCACATCATACCGGCTGGAACTTGGGCCCGATTACCTCATTGCCATCTTCATCCCACAGCTTTTCTACCACCAGCTCCATATCCATGCCCACCTGGAAAGGCTTCCCCTCTTTTTCTTTAAGAGGCAAGAACATGCGCAGGTCTTCGGGCAGGTCAACGTAGCCGATGGCGTAAGGTGCCTTGAAGTGCTTATGCGGCTGATGGACGATAGTATAGCTGTAAAGCTTCCCTCGGCAGCTCAAGGCCAGCCTCTCCAGGTCTTCTCCAGAGCAATAAGCGCATATGGTAGTCAATGGCGGCAGAATATGATGACAGGATTTGCACCTGTAACCCAGCAAGTCACTGCCAGCTTTCTCAGTAAATAGACCTTCACGAATCGGTATTTTTGCCACCTAGTTTACCTCCGTGCTAATCCCGCTTTACCTTTTCTCGGATAAAACCAGCAATATCCTTAGTCGAACTCCCGGGCCCAAAGACGGCCTCCATGCCTTTCTGTTTCAGATACGGGATATCGTCCTCGGGGATGATACCTCCCCCTATAACCAGCACCCCGCTCATACCCTTCTCGAGAAGAAGCTCAACCACCCTGGGGAAGAGATAGTTATGGGAGCCGGAAAGACAGCTTAAACCAACCACATCTACACCTTCCTGAACCGCAGTCCGAGCTATGCTCTCAGGAGTCTGCCTTAATCCCGTATAGACTACCTCCATACCTTCATCCCGTAATGCTAAGACTAGGGTTTTTGCCCCACGGTCATGACCATCCATGCCAGGTTTGGCGATTAGGACTCTGATAGGTCTTTCTTTACTCATCACTTCTCTCTGTATCTCCCGTTAAACTTTTTCCTGATACTCACCAAAAACTTCCCGAAGGACTCCGCAAATTTCACCTATGGTGGCGTAGGATTTGACCGCGGCTAGGATAGGCGGAACCAGGTTTACTCCATCTGCGACCGCTTCCTTGAGTCCTTTGAGGGTGTTCTTTACTTTATGGTTGTCTCTTCCTGCCTTTAACTTCTTCAGCCTCTCAATTTGCTTCTCTTCAAGAGCAGGGTCAACCTTGAAAATCTTGATTGATAGAGGTTCATCCACTTTATACATATTCACCCCTACCACTACCTTTTCCCCACTCTCAATCGCTTTAAGCCACTTATAAGCCGACATCCCTATCTGCTGGCTGATGAAGCCGGACTCAATGGCCTTTATGGCGCCGCCCCTGGCCTCAACTTGCTCGAATAGCTTTATAATTTTTCCTTCAATTTTGTCGGTTAGCGCCTCGATATAGTAGGACCCGCCCAGCGGGTCCGTGGTATTTATAATGCCGGTTTCGTGAGCAAGAATCTGCACCGTCCTTACCGCGACTCTGACGGATTCGGCCGACGGTGTGGCCAGCGCCTCATCATAAGAGTGAGCTTCTACCACTTGGGCTCCGCCCAGTATCTGGACGAGGGCCGTGATCGTGCCACGTACGATATTGTTTAGGGGCTGCTGAGCGGTGTAAGCGCTGCCCTGGGAGCCACCCCGGAAGGAAAGCGCCATCACCCTCGGGTTAGTGGCTCCGAATCTTTCTTTCATCATCTTCGACCACAGCCGGCGAAACGCCCGGTACTTGCAGATTTCCTCAAACAGGTCTAGCCCGGCGACGGCGTTTATCCAGGGGCTAGGGAAATCATCCACGCCGATTCCTCTGCGAGTTAGCTCGTTCATATAGGCTACTGCGTTGGCCAGGCAGAAAGCCAGACCCTGAACCACATCGGCCCCTGCTTCTCTCATATGATATTCACAGTAGTTTATAGGCAGGATATTATCGAGTCGATTTTTGACACAGTATTCCACCACATCACAGGAGAGTTTCACCGAGGCTTCTGCCGGAAGAATGAACGTGCCCCGTGCCACAAACTCTTTCAATACATCATTTTGTAAGTTCAGCCTGAGCTTTTCCGCCGGGACACCCTGTTCTTCGGCTACGGCTAACATCCAGGCGAGGAATATGGGCCCGATGGCGTTAGCCGTGGTCGCGATATGGACTTTATCCAAGGGGATACCTTCGAACATCCCCTCCACGTCTAACAGGGAATCGATGGCAATCCCTTGCTTCCCGACCTCACCATTTGCTAAGGGGTTATCGCTATCGTACCCAATCTGGGTCGGGAGGTCCATGGCCACGCTTATTTCGTTTAGACCTTGCGCCAGCAGATACTTATAGCGCTCATTAGTGGTTTTGCCCGTACCAAACCCGCCGTACTGCATCATCCGGAAAAGCTGGGCCCGGTACATATCGGCATCAATACCTCGGGTGTAAGGATATTGCCCAGGGAAGCCTAGCCGCTCATTATAGTCCCAGCTTGCCTTTTCCAAATCGATGGGGGTGTAAATCCTTTCTACCGGCAGCCCGGAACTCGTGCTGAAGTCTTTCTTCCATTCCCCTTTCTCCTCAAGCTCCTCCTTCAGGCTGGTCTTCTCCCAGGACCCTTTCTCATGCTGTATTTCGTTTAATTCTTTCTTACTGTATGCCATTTGTTACCTCTTACGCTCATTCCTTCAATGTTTATACCGGCACAATTGCCTTGCTTTCGAATCACTCAAAAACGTTGTCTATCAACAAGTTAACATATTCCTCCTCTGACATACCCAGGATATCCTTGCAAACATATTCGGTGTGCTGGCCCAGACAGGGAGCCGCCATCTTTAGCTGCGCCGGGGTCTTGGACAAGAGGAAGCTGGTCCTTGCATAGAGATGCTCCCCGATTTCAGGATGGTTCAACATCCAGAAATAGTGGCGGTGTTTCAACTGGGGGCAGTTCTCCACGTCTGCCGAGGTGCGCACTATGCCCGCGGCTACCCCCGCCACCTGCAAAATGGACACGACCTCTTCTCGGGTGTGGTCGAGCGTCCATTGCTCAATGAGTCCATTTAGCTCTTCTTCATTCTTTTTTCTCTTCAGCAGCGTGCTGAACTTCGGTTCTTTTAGCCACTCCGGCTTACCGATGGCTTTACAGAATGCCCTCCACTCGCCGTCAGTAAAGATGGAAACCACGCACCACTTATCCTCACCCTGGCAGCGGTAGCAGCCATGAGGGGCAGCATAAGGGGACTTATTGCCCTCGCGGCCTTGAATTTTCTTATTGACGACATAGTCAAGGAGAACCGGGGCCAGAAAATGAAGGCAATCTTCATACTCGGAAACATCGATATACTGGCCTTTATCCGTACGCTGGCGGTAATCGAGAGCTGCAAGGATTGATGCCACCCCAAAACGGGGAGCAATAAAATCGGGATATGACCTGTCCACCTGAACTGGCCACCTGTCGGGCCAGCCGGTAATATGGGTAAAACCAGCTAGTCCCTGTAATGTCCCGCCGTAGCCCGGCATCAGCCGGTGGGGGCCGGTCTGGCCTTGCTGAGAGAAGCTGGCCACGATGATGCTCGGGTTAAGTTTCCGGAGATTGTCATAGCCTAAATTCCAGCTTTCCAAAGTCCCTGGAGTAAAGTTCTCGACAAGGATATCCGCCCATTTGATTAGCTTCTCACAAACCTCCATGGCCCGGGGGTGCTTCATGTTTAGTGCTAAAGAGTACCTATCGTTGTTTATCCAAGCATAATACCCGCTACGGTTTACACCGAATTTATTATCCTTATACGGAGCGGATACTCTGGTGTTATCGAGCCTCTTCATTGACTCAATGCGTACCGCTGTTGCCCCGTGCTCAACCAGGTATTTGATTACTATGTTCCCCACACCTGCATAGGTAAAACCGATACACTTTAGACCCTCAAGCGCAGCTTTAGACATTTTCTCTCCTATTCTCTTCCAATGTTAGCCAAAGCTAGATGACGCCGCTCGCTTTAAATACAACAAGGTCGTTCCGGCAGAACCCTAGCTCGTTTTCGTATATCTCTATGTTATGCTCTCCAATAAGTGGCGCCCGGCTCCAGTCCCTTATTGGCGTTTCCGAGAACTGTGCGAATGGGCCGGGGTAAGTGATGACGTCGTTTAATTCATCGTGTTTTATCTCTACCCAAAAGTTCCGGGCCTCAAGCTGAGGATTTTCAACAGTCTCCCTAGCATCGTACACTGGGTACAGACTAATATTCCTCTTCACTGCTTCGTCCCTAATCTCCGCTTTAGAGTGAGATTTAAAAAAGCTGGCGATGGGCTTGATGATTGAGTCCAACTCCTCCTGGGTGGTCTTGGTCCAGTCCCACTTTGCCCAGTCCTTTGCCTTCAAGTAGTCAGGAGCCGCCCCTTCCTCTATCATCCATTGGACTAGCAGCCGGTTATTCTTCTCCCCCGGTTGCCCGGCCAGAATCAAGTAGTTGCAGTAGCCATCCTTGCATTCCCAAATGATGGGCCTGTCCGGCGCCGATGGCCTTACGTGGAATCGGCCCGGCCGCTTGGCATCATGTTTGAGGAATGTCCATTCTGGCATAACTTCACCACCTGGCCACAAGACGCTCTCCATGGCCGAAACGTCAATATATTGACCTTCGCCTGTCATTTGCCGGTAATAGTGAGCAATCATCATCGCCGCCGCAGCATCGGCAGACGCATTGAGGAAGGACTGGGGAAAGCTGACCTGGACCGGTGCTCGATCAGGGTCGCCACATTGGCTCATCAGCATACCCATGGCAAAGACCACAATATCCGAGGCATTGTACTTTGCGTATGGTCCTGTTTGCCCGAAGGCAGAAATAGAGGCCATGATGATTTTGGGATTAACTTTACTCAAGGCTGGATAGTCCAGACCTAATTTGTCCATATATCCAGGCGCAAACGACTCGATAACAAAGTCGGCGATCTTAACCAATCTCTTGAATATATCTCGACCATCCAATGTCTCCAGATTTAGGGTTACGCTTCTCTTGTTATTGTTGTAGGCGAACCAGAGGAGACTTTTTTCCGGGCTAGCGATATTCTTATAAAATGGCCCGATGTTACGGGCGGGGTCTCCGCCCGGCTTCTCAATCTTAATAACATCGGCTCCCAAGTCGGCGAGAATTTTACCGCACAGCAACCCTTTTTCATCGGTAAGGTCTAAAACACGATAAGGGGCCAGTAAAGCATTCGGTGGATGGGATGGTTTTTTGTCCATTTCACTAACCTCTGTCGATCTCATTACTATTCAGAATCTGAGTTAACTTGCTGATGTTATCCAATTTCTCCAGGGTCAAAACGGCGTCGATAATCCTGCCACTCTTCTCTTTCCCCAGGAAATCGTAGGTAAGGTTCTCAAACTTCATTTTAATCTTTTCAATGGTGGGGACTAGCATTTCACTGCCATTGTCTTCAATGCCATATTGCCTCCCGTCCCGAAGAACAACCTCGATTCTTGTTTTGCTTCTTCCTTTCACTCCAACGAGCTCCACCTTGCGGGCCAACTCACCTACTCCCGGGTCATTATAGCAACGGTCGTAGAAGGAAGGTGAGGCGATAGGTTTACCTAGAAAGGTAGCTGCAGCGCAGTACTGGGCACTCATAATCGCTTGAAAGCGTGTGGTGAACGGGCCGGCATAATTGGTGCCCGGATAGAGGTACTCGCTTTCAGGCATAGTCTCGATAATCCGGATAACATCTTTGCCCTTAATGTCATGCTGTTTCATTAAAGTTAGCGCCAACTCAACCGGCACTTGCTGCAGGCCACAGACCGGATAGGACTTCACCTCTGCCTCCATAATCAAGAATCGTTTACCCAAGTCAGTAGTAGCGGCATCGGCCATAGCCGTTGTTCCAGCAAAAGCCTGGTAGAAACCGGACTTACCCTCTAATGATGTCTCCGCGGCTTTAGCGCCTGCCTTGGCAAGTTCCGCTGCCATAACACCGTTCCGCGAGGCCATGCCAACATGGAACTTGGCTTCCATCGTGCCCGCGACCCAGCACTCAGCGAAGCCCGAGGCAAAGTTCGCCGCGTAGCCCAGAGCGCTGGTCATCTCATCTTCATTCAGTTTGAGCAACTTCCCGCTGGCGGCAGCGCTACCAAATGGTCCGAACACGGAGACGCCCCGGAACCTGGGCACGATGGCTGGGCCACCGAGGAAAATCCTACCTAATACATCATATCCGGCGACTATAGCAGTGATAACCTCTGATCCTGAGCTGCCCTCTTCCTCGGAAACAGCGAAAGCGGCCGGAATGATGACGGTTCCAGGATGCGAGACGTAAAGCATATCATCTTGCCCTATACTGTTAACTAAGATTGCATTTACAAAAGCAGCGTCTACGGCACGGAGAGTTAGTCCTGTGGTGAATACTGTTGCCTGGCTGCTGTTGTTCCTGACCAACTTTAAAGCTATTTTACGATAAGCTGACTCACAGCCCGCTATTCCGCAAGCTAATGCGTCCAAGATAAGACACTTGGTTCTATCGACCACCTCAGGAGGTAAATCGACATAGGAGAGATTTACTAAGAATTCTCCTAGAACTCTGCTTATGCTTTTTGGAGCCATCTTCTCAAAAATAACCCTTTCTTATATTCTCTCAACTATTGTTGCCCCAGGCTATTGAATGAATGGCTGCAGATAGCAATTTAATCCTTGTCACTAAAAGGCTATCAGCCTTTGATGCCCAGCGTTCAATCCCAGAACTAATCTAACCTCCTGTCTTCCACAATTCGTCGGCAATTTTATAAAGCCCAAGTGCCTCGAGCTTGGCCCGAGACGGAATGCCTGTATTCTTATCCCAGCCAACCAAGTCATAATACTCGTCCAACATCTCATTCCATTTTGTTTGGTCGAGGACTAGCCCATTTAATGGACCTCCATGAACCGGTTCGTTCGCGAATCTACCTACGAGTATATCGTCCTTTCTTGTTATTCCCTCTCTTACTATGAAGGCTCTCTCCACTGTCCAGATTCTATCAGCAATCTCCCTCATTTCATCCTCATCTTTTTTTATACCTGTAGCAGCTCCAAAAAGTCCTGCCATTCTTTCTATTGATAGCTCCATCTCAAGCATGGGTGTAGTAAATTTACATACCTCTAAAGCATCGGCTAAGGTATCAACGGTCTGAGTCTCATAAACAACCTTCGCCTGGTTTTCATAAGAGCCGAGCGCCTTAGTGGGCTTGGACCCTCTTAGATGGTCAGCACCTCTGGTTGCGGTTGCTAAGCCCAGCAAGTAAGCATTTGAACCTCTCAAATCGCCCGTTGTTCGTACCTGTCCTTTGCTATGAGTGATAGTATCCTCGGCTCCTTTCCCCACCTTTTTAGCAGCCCTCAAACCACCCTCTGCTAGCAGATCGCCAATCCCTTCTCTATTTGCTATCTTATGAATTATTTCTATAGCAGCCTCATAGTTCCCCCATGTTAGTTCGATACCGTCGGTGTCTTCTCTGGAAACCCATCCCCGCTCATACCACTCCATAGCAGCCGCTATCATTTGGCCAACTTCACTCTGGTCAAGGCCGTACTCATTGCATAGACAATAGGCTTTGCAAAGTGCTGGGGCATACGAAATATCGCAAAGTGCGCCGAAACCTGATTGAGTTGCATATTCAAAAAGAACACCGCTCAGTCCAGTATAGGGACCCTCTTTTATCTCAAACCAACTGCGACAGTGATTAACACATCCAAAACAACCTATCTTTTTGGTTACATATTTTTGATGAAGGGTCTCGGCGTTAATCCCATCATAGCCCGCCCATGCCCCCGTCTGCTGAGCATTCCTAAATGCAATGGTTCCCCTTGCATACGTTCCGTCCAATAACATGCATGTCCCGTATGTCGAAAAAGCAGGATAAAGCGGATTCTCCATCATTCTCCGTTTTAAATCTAAAGCCAATCTTCTAAACGTATCAGGTTCGGCTATTTTGACCCCCTTGGTTCCTCTTACTGCCACTGCCTTTAAATTCTTAGATCCCATCACTGCTCCCATACCTGTTCTGCCGCAAGCCCCATAAGAACCCACCAGTATGGAGGAGGGCCTAACCAAATTTTCCCCCGCAGGCCCAATACACGCCACTTGGATATATGGATCTCTTAGCTCTTCTTTGATCAACCTTTGGGTTTCTTGAGTCATTTTCCCCCATAGATGATGCCCGTCCCTAATTTGAACATCATCATTTTCAATCCATAAATATACTGGTTTATCTGCTTTGCCGGTGAATACAATATGGTCATACCCAGTGTATTTCATCTCAGGGCCAAAATGTGACCCGGCATTGGAATCGCCTAGAATATTAGTTATTGGAGATTTGGCTGTTATGTTAATCCTACCTGATGCGAGTGGCGTTCCAGATAATGGACCAGTACCGAATATCAACCTGCTCTCAGGGTCAAAACTGTCTAGACCAACCTTTACCTCATCGTAGAGTATCTTAGCGTTGATACCTCTCCCGCCTATGTAATTGTCTATTAATTCCTCGCTTAGCGACTGCTTTTCCGTCTTCCCTGAGGTCAGATCAACCCTCAGTATGGTTCCCATATATCCATACATTCAGTTTCCTCCTTCCTTATTCATGAGTCCAACAACCTAAAAACTTAAATCCGACGCTTCCATCCTCTATGTCTCATTCTTAACCTAACCAACTAAGGATTAGATTGCACGACCAACACGAGAACCATCAGCAATAGCATCAATGATGAGGCGGGGTTCTTCAGCGTCGCCAATCATATAGACTTCGGGAACCTTTCCCTGCAAAGCCTGAAAAAGTTCGCCATTTTTTTGAGGGGGTGTAGCAACTAATACGGTATCTGTCTCAACAGTTTGTCTCTCCCCTCCTTCAGTAACGAGGGTTAGCCCTTTATCTGTTACCTCCTCATATTTGACCTTGGTCAACATTTTAACCCCCTTCTTAGTTAGCCATGGAAGGAGGCGAACTCTGTTAACTTCCGGGATTCCAGTTCCCAATTCGTTAGATGTCTCCACGATTGTTACTTTCCTGCCCCGTTTAACCAGAAACCGCGCCACCTCACAGCCTTGCATCGACCCACCCACAATAGTAACCCTTCTCCCAAGAGGCAACCAAAATCTTGTTAGTTGACTTAGAACCTTCGGCCCAAAGAATCTTAACAAAAACTTTGCCTTGCGGTGAAGATCCGAGTTGCTGACTACATTGCGCTTTTTGACCCCACGTATTTCTGGGGCAATGAGTATTCCTCCTGTGGCCAGGACAACCACATCCGGCTTGATCTTCTCAACGAGCGCCAAGCTAAACTCCTTGCCAAGTGTGATCCTGACACCCAATTTGGCAATTTGGACTCCAAGGTAGCGAATAAGGGCCGTGAGGTCTTCAATTTCAAGCCCGTTTATTAAACTGGCTAGCGGTAATAATCCTCCCAATTTATGGCTTCTCTCGTAAAGTTCCACTATGTGTCCTCTGAGTGCTGCTACTCTAGCTGCCTCCATTCCCGCCGGCCCGCCACCAATTACCATCACCCTTTTCTTCTTTGCAGCCGCTATGATGGCATATTCCCGCTCCCTTCCTAAGGCAGGATTTATCCGGCATCGCAAGGCCTCACCTGATCGAAAAGCATTAAAGCAGGTCAAACAAGCTGTGCAAGGTGCAATATCTTCTAGTCTTCCTGAGGCTACCTTCTTGGGAAGCTCGGGATCTGCCAATAAACGTCTATTCATAGCGATAAGGTCTGCTTTACCTTTTCGAAGAATCCATTCCCCGACCTCAGGTCCTAGTCTTCCTCCGACAATCACTGGGATAGAAACGGCCTTCTTGATCGCTTCTGCCAAAGGCACTAGAACCCTCGACCTCTTAACTTCTTTCAACAGAGGTATTACTGTCTCTGGAGGCTCCGGATAGAGAATCTGTTCTGGAAAAGGGATGCTCTCATAATCACCATATCCCATTACACTTACATTAATATAATCAGCACCGGCATCTTCGAGTATCTGACTTATTTCATGGGTTTCCCCAGAGGTGAGACCATTCTCTATACCATATTCGGCTCCGTTAATTTGGATACCAACCGGGAAGTCTTCGCCTGCGTATCCCTTAATTGCCTGTATGATTTCAACAGCGAATCGAGCTCTGCTTTTAAAATCTTGGCAGCCATAGGCATCCTGGCGCCTATTATAAGCACGCGATAGGAAACTATTAATTAGATAAGGGTGAGAACCATGTAGCTCCAGACCGTCAAATCCCGCCTTCCTAGCCCGCTCCGCTGCTTTGCCGAATTTATCTACTATCTCTCTGATCCCGGCAATGGTTAACTCACTCGCTATGTCAAATAATGGGTTGGGCATCTCGCTTTTAGGGAGGGACGAGGGAGCTACCGGCTGTAGACCTAACCTTTGTGGGTGTGCCGGTCCGGCGTGTCCCAGTTGCAGAAACACAGGGCAACTATGTTTATGGATAGCCTGAGCTAATTCAGCAAGGCCAGGTATGAATTTGTCATCCCAGATGAACAACTGAGCTGTTGGCGAACTCCTCCCCCGAGGATAGTCACTGAGAGTGGACTCTACAATAATCATACCTACGCCACCTTTGGCTATTTCCTCGTAGAAATCCTTAACTCTCTCGCCCGCGTTGCCATCTTTGTCCGCGAAACCTGTTATTGCAGGAGATTTTACTATTCGGTTTCTGAGTTTCACCCTGCCTATATTAAAGGATTCGCATAGCTTCTTGAACTTTTCCCTCTCGGTCATTCAAACCTCCTATATTATTCATTTGTAGATCTCTTTGAGTTTCTCTAAAAAGGTTATCTTCTTGTGTATCATGTCAGTATCTACTTCCCTAAACTCCAAAGCTCCTGTTGGGCAGAATAGAACACACTCCGGCTCACCGTCACAAAGTTCACATTTTGCAACTATCTTCTCCGCGCTAGAAAATGCTATGTTTCCGAAGGGACAAGCCAATACGCATACCCTACAGCCTATGCACTTTTGACGTGAGACTTTGACTGCTCCTACCTTGCCTTTGGTAATTGCGCGTGTTGGACATATCTTTGCGCAATACGGTATCTCACAATGGAAACAAGTCACAGGAAGGCAAAATGCTTCATCAAAGCCAATGACGTGAATCCTAGCTCTGGTTGGGTTGCACTCCCCAGTGGCCCTTAGCGAACAGGCAACCTCACACAGCCTGCAGCCGGTGCATTTGCTTGGATCTACTATTACTACCTTCATTTCCCTTCTCCTTTTTTGCTAACATGCATTCGGATATAAACTCTCACCACTTCTCAAACTCTCGAGAGCAAAAGAAGCATTGCCCTATTCTTAAGTCCCTCAATCTGAGTTGAGGTGCTCGCTTCACACATAACGACTGAATTTGGTGGTTACCAGAGCTAAGATGTTAAAATATCTGCTTTGTATCGACTCGCTTCGTCTTAAATAGTTATCTAAACCCATCGACGATCAGACTTAGTCTAATCATCTATTTTAATAATTACGGCTTCCTTAAATTCATCCGGATGATTGGGATATGAAATAAACAACCTCTTCAGTTTATTAGTTAACTATACTTAGAGAGGACAAACTATTATCTCCTCTGCTGGCCAGCGCGTCATCACCTCAGGACCATCCTCGTGTACATGAATAACCTCTTCCAAGCGGACACCTTGACCTAGGCCATCGGCATCCCATGTCTCCAGAGCAAAAACTTGCCCCGCCTTAATCGGATAAGGATACTCTAAGGAAACACCACGGTAGATTACAGGAGCCTCATATTGGGTAAGGCCGACCCCATGGCCATAATTGTTGCCAAAAGCACCTTCTTCATCTATTCTCCCCCATCTGGAAGCCGCTGGCCACTTCTCGGCAACGTCCTTAGTGGTCTTCCCTGGATAACAGGCTTCAATTGAATCATAGAGCCACTTGTATACCCGCTTGTATGCCTCTTTAGTCTCTTTCCTCGGTTCACCTACACTGAAAGTCCGGTAACAGCACGTAGTGTATCCCATAAAGTGCACACCAAAGGTGTCAATAACCAGAATGTCAAGGGGTCTTAGCATTCTGCTAGGAACCACTTGTTTAAAAAGTGGTGCCGTCGCTGGCCCTGACATACAACCGGGAACTACAAAATATCCTCCTAGTTTAAAACAAGTGTCTGCCATGATGCCCCTTATTTCCTTTTCGTCTATTCCAGGTCTGACGGCTTGCTTTATGTTTGCAAAAATAGCCTCCGAGATGGCATGCGCTATCCTTATACACTCTACTTCCATAGGGGTCTTTATTTCTCTGGCGTCAAGTAGTGCCTTCATACCACCAGGGACCACTTTGATGCTCTCTGCTTTAAGAGCAGCCTCTAAATAAGGTTCGGAAATATCCATGCCTATGGTAACTCCCAAGGCATCATGCTTTTTAAGTACACCCTTGAGAACGCTTACAAATTTTTTCATCTGTGCGTCTGTTGCGGCGTCGCCAATAATAAGTCTTATAGCACCGACACAACGATAATACGGTTCCACCTCAACCCATGGCATGCGCATCCTTAGCTGAATTGCTTTATCGCCCCGTTCAAACAGTATAGGTTTTGGAGCGTCCTTGATTAGCAAGGCGCACAGCATGCCGCTTCCCGCTGAGTATGGTTCACTTTTGCCGGTGATGTAGTTTACGTTCGGATCTGAGAAAACCAGAACCGCCCCTAACCCTCGCACCTCTAGTTGCTCTTTACAACGCGCCACTCTATCGTTTCTCAAGCGCTCGACATTGATACCCTCTTCAGCGTCTGAGACCACGGTACCCCAAGTGTCTGCCCATACCTCTTCACCCCTTTTTCGATAAGTCATAAAACACCTCCAATATGTATTGATTAGATTATGTCAATATCTCTGCTTAAAATTGTAAGTAGGGATTGATGCCCCTCTTCTGGTGAATGCCATTGGTGACTCCGTAGAAGATCTCCTGTCAATTATATAGGCATACTATTTCGGTAACTTTGGACCAGTCCACCCATAGGGATATGTCCACCCACAATTTACCTGCTTCTTTGCTGCATCATCCCATGTGGAAGCCTGCCAGACAACATTAAGATAGCGAGTACTTTCCAGCCCTATTTCTTTGGCTACCCGCTCGGTTACGGTGTAAGATTTCCCACCCATTACGCAATACCAATCTTTACCTGGTGTTGATAGAAGGTCTCGTATCATTGTTGAGTCTGTACTTTGTGTCCTCTCAAGCAACTGAGCATATACCTTCACCCATGAATAGTATATAGCCGCTAGGACAGCCCACGACTCCACACCGTACTTCTTTGTATATTTGGAGTAGAACGTAATAAGCTCATCATTGGCATACGGTTTTTCTCCCACGCCTTCTGACACATAAACAGGGTTCATTTTGTCTCCCAGCACTTTGTAAAGTTCACTCAATACGACCCCGCCCATTTCACAAAGTGGCCCCTTATAACCAAGGTCTCTCGATGCTTTGGATATTTTAAAGAAATCAGGGGGCGCTGTACCTACACAAAACACGACGTCGGGAGCAGCAGTGGAAATCTTGCTTGCCAAGGGCCCAAACTCTATAGCCCCACGCTCGTGTCCCGCTAAAATCGTTGTCCATCCCCTTTTCTTGCATTCTGGCTCTGTTACGGCAATCCCGGTTAATCCAGTAGTGTCATTAGAGTGCACTAGAACTGCCTTGCGGATGTTAGGAACCGCCCCTGCCATATAGTCTATAAAACCTGGCAATTGGAAATCTGTCATGATACCTGCTGTAAAGGTGTAAGTATTGCGTGCCGCAATATTTTTCTTATCATACCCCGTTGCAAGGTGTAATATTTTATTGTCAGCACAAAAAGGAGCTACTGCTTTCAAGGGGGCAGAGTATAGCGAGCCCAAAAGAAGCGTGATTTTGTCGCGTTCAATTAGTTTTTTCACCCTGTCGACCGCCACATCAGCAAACCCCTTGTCATCCTCCGCGATAAGTTTAAACTTGTAAGTTACTCCCTTAATAATTACCCCCTTTTCGTTAACCTCTTGCAGTCCCATCTCAATACTTCTAAGAATACTTGTACCCCAAGGGGCACCAGGACCACTTAGCGGCTGTATCATCCCAACGGGCAATGTTACTTCTTGTGTTGGTGAAGCTTTAGTATAGCCTACCAGTGCTAGCACGATTACTGTCAGAACTAGACAAATCTCAGCCGATCGTGTCAGTAATTCTCTTTTTCTCATCTTTAACATCCTCCTTTTTTTAAATTTTTCATAGGATACACTACGCTTAGATAAAGAGGGTTACTAAATTCTGGCTACGGATCGTTTCGGTTCCTCGGAGGTTTGGCATAGAGGGGTCAAGGATAAAAATATGGGAACCAATTTGCGAGAAGTATGACGAACCAGGACAACCATCGTTTTACCTCTCTCATTTATCCTCCCCAATCCCCATCTTGGCTTTTAAAATTCAACCGAAAACCACTGCCAGGCAGCAACCCTTTCCTGGATTCTTTCACAGGTCAAGTATATATAAACTTTCCTGAGTGTCTATGATTTAAATCATACAGGCAGGAATCGGAAGGAAGGGTTATGAACGGTCTGACGAAATCGGATTTCCACTGGGTGAGTGGCTTCAGGATGTGGGGATTCTTATCCTCAAACTTCTTCAATGAAGAGTCTGAGCATAGCCGCGTCACGAATGATGATCTTGCCACGTAAAGAATCGACGATCCCTTTCTTCTTTAGTTGAGACAGAACCCTTATAGCCGTTTCGGTGGTAGTCCCAACCATTTCAGCGATCTCCTGTCGTGTAAAAATAAGGGTCGGTCCAAATCTTGAGGATAACATCAACAATATCCTGGCAATCCTTTGCTCTACCCGTTCTCCCGCAAGGTCTCTGAGGCGGTAGCATAATTCGGTCATCCTTTCCGCAAGGATCTTAATGATCTCAAAAGACAATTTTGAATTCAGGTGAACAAACGATACAAATTCGTTCTTCTTGAATCCCAGAATTTTTGTGTGCGTTACGGCTTGCATTGACCCAATGGCTGAACACTTGTCTTGAAAAACAGAGACCGGGTTAATAATTTCCCCGGGACCGAGGAACGCCACCATGAGTTCCTTCCCTAAGGAGGAGCTGATAATAGACTTGATTCTCCCCTCTTTAATAACGTAGAAGTATTGAGGTGAATCCTCCTCCCGGAAGACGAATTTACCAGGCATCAGTGAGCGTCCGATAGCAATCCTGGAAAGTTCGACCAATTCATCATTCGTTAAACTGGAAAAAATGGCCATTCTTCTCAGGATTTCGAGATCGATCATATGACTCGACATCTTCCGATTTCAGTATCTGATAAGCTACTAATACTACTACGTTAAATTAACATGCGGGAAATTATGAAAATACCAAACTTTTCAAATTGTTAAGCTTCATTTCCGACTAACTTTAATGAAACTCCGAAACCATTGAAAAATATGAAGTTTTTCATTATAACCTAACGTAGTAGTACTAAAAATATTCAATTTTTAACACAAAAATTATATTTTTCTGATTCACTTGTCAAGATAACAGAAGAAAGTTCCGAAAAATCCCTCTTCTGACGCTTTGAACTCGTTTCATAGTTTCATAACATGAAAGATTTTTATTAGATGCTGAAACAAGTATGACATTTTGCACTTAGTTGTGCACTTTTTCAGAAATTTGAAAGAAATCGTTTTATTTATTTCGTTATATTTTCAAAGAAACTGTATTGTAGACCTGATTGTCGAGCAGACGTCAGAAAGTTCATCGGCGAGACGAGTATATTTTTCTAAATCGTTCACAGGGCCAATAACATGGAGGGTCCCAACATAGTCTTTTCTTTCAAATTTGACAGTC
>JBEKTM010000010.1:0-27129 GCA_049516035.1 Dehalococcoidia bacterium | reverse complement strand
GACAAAGACCTTGCCAAGGAGGTGGCAACCGTGTGATACTATGCTTTAAGTGCACCCGGGGTGGCACATTAGCATGAGAATCCAGGTGGAACATTAACTTGAGAATGGGTGGTCATATAGCCTGAGAAACGACACATCATGGACTGGTACAGCCGGTATGTGCTCTCCTGGAGGCTGTCGAACACACTGGATGCCAGCTTCTGTGCCGAGGCTCTGGAGGAAGCGCTCCGGAAAGGCAAGCCCGAGATATTCAACACGGACCAGGGAGCCCAGTTCACTGGTGAGGCCTTCACCGGGCTCCTTGAGCAACACGGGGTCAGGATTAGCATGGATGGGAAGGGGAGCTACAATGACAACCTATTCATAGAGCGGCTGTGGCGGACAGTGAAGTACGAGGAGGTATATCTGAAAGCATATCAGGATGGAAGAGATGCCAGAATCGGTCTTGGTAGCAACTTCAGTTTCTATAACACCGAGCGTCACCACCAGGCCCTGAGCTACCGAACGCCAGCCGAGGTATTTACCTCAATCCCGGTAGAAGCTACCAATGGAGATGTGGTAGAATCCTTAACACCAGACCCCTTGAGGATAGCGGGACCCACTCTTAGTATAGCCCCTATCCTGTCCTAATAATGGGGTCCACCTCAATTAGCTATTATCTCTTTTCTGTCAATCCTCTTTTTGTTCTTATACTTGTTACAGATGGCTAAAGCACGTTAGAATATCCAGCTACATATTCGGATTTTCCCTCTCATTATACCTTATAGACCTTGCATAGGAGCGCTGTCGTTGGCGGTCCGCCAACGTAGTCGCATAACGTAGGTTCGTCAGGCAATATTAATCCACAACTTGATTTCCACACCCCGAATAAGTGTGGGTCTTCTCCAGGCTGTTCTGGAAACCACCAGCCATGCTCGGCATGAACCACCCCAGGTAATATATCGCTTGTTATCTGAACTTTCTGTTGTATCCTTCCTTCCGGAGTCTCTATATAAACCCAGTCACCATTAGTAATGCCAAGTTGGTTGGCTGTATCAGGATGGATTTGAACAATAGGGTCAGGATGTAGTCTCCGCAGCTTTTCGAACTGCCTAAGTGTAGAGTGCCAGAACATTCTAATTCTTCCCCCTGTTATTAGGATTAGGGGAAATTCTTTAGCGATTTCGGGGGTAGACAAAGGGCTTCGCGGCGGTTCCTGATACGGGGTTAAAGGTTCATACCCCAGCCTCGTTAACCAACTGGGCAGCAGCTCCACTTTTCCTGAAGCCGTAGCAAATCCCGCTTCTTTATATTTCTTAAATCTGCGAGTCGGCCGGGACTTGTTACTCATTTCCCATCTTGACTTACGCGTAAATTCTTTGAAGGTAAGCCCCGACGGTTCAAGGAACCTGTCGTACATAGCCTCTAGCGTTTCCGGCCAGTATTCCTGTTGACCTAAACGCTGCCCAAGGTCTTTCCATAAATCGTAATCATGCCGGCGCTCGTATTTCGGATGGACTGACTGCTCACTGGCAGTATGGCCATTGTGGCTAAATGACATGCACGGTCTTTCCAGCCAATCGGTAGCCGGCAGCAAGTAATCCGCAAGCATGCCGGAGGGTGTCATGAAAAGGTCCATATTGACATATAGACCCAGATTTTCGCTTTTAAGTGCTTGATATATCTTCCTGGTAGCAGTTCGTGTAACAAGGATGTTGCTCCCGGCGGTTATTAACGCCTTGATTGGGTAAGGTTTCGCTTCTAATATAGCTTGCCAGATGTAAAAAGGGCTTACATGCGAAGCTATTTCCCAATCATGGAGGAAGCCATTCTTATAAGCCCCCTTTAATGTCTGGCGGAGGAGAGCAAAACCCTTGACAGAGCTCGCCGGGAAGGCATCAGCGCTCACGTTGTCTCTGGTACGAAGCGGATGGTCTATAAGGTTATCCCAGTGCATCTCCACATCATAATTCAGGCCTTCCAGGTCCTGGTGTAATACCTCACCACCTTCGACGTCCAGATTGCCGGTAATCACGCGCAGAGAACACTGGGCCACGTTAATTGGCAATACCACCCCATGCCCCAGATGCGAGTGAGCAGACCCCCATAAAGTGGTAATTTGTGCCGGCTTCGGATTAGCGTACGACCTGGCAGCTTCCACAATCTTTTCATGAGGTATCCCGGTGATTTCCTCGACTATTTGAGGTGAATACTGACGAACACAGCGGCGGAGCTCGTCAAAGCCCAGGCACCATTTATCTACAAACTCCTTATCATAAAGCCCTTCTTCAATGATAATGTTTAGCATGCCATACGCTAGAGCGACATCAGTTCCTGGTCTTATCGGCAACCACAGGTCTGCCATTTGTGCCGTCTTAGTAAACCTAGGGTCGATAACAATAAGCTTTGCCCCTTTGTTCTTAGCTCTGGTGAAATTAGCCAACATATTTTGAGCGGAATCGTATGGGTTACCCCCGAACACGACCATACACTTAGTCACACCTGGTACGGGCTGTTGGATGGCCGTATCGCTCCCGTACATTGCGGTCTCAATTAACGATTGCTCCTGGAAGCAGCCCTTGGTTATATTAAAGTAGTTTGGTGTACCGAATAGATTGCACCATCTGATATACGCCCAGGCGCAATAATTTATGCCGGTGCCTCCCATACAAGCCACCGCCTCTGGTCCATATTTTGCCGCTATCTCTCCTATTCTCGCAGCTATTTTGTCCATCGCCTGGGACCACGATATTCGCTCCCATTTACCCCCACCTCTTGACCCTACCCTCTTGAGTGGATAGTTCAAACGGCTGGGATGGTTATGGAAATCCAGAGAAGCTTTGATACTTCTTTGGCAACGGAATCCTGTGCCATCTCCACAATTACGGTCTCCGCCAACTCTCACTACTTCATTGTTTCTAACGTAGACTTCAATAGGGCAGGAGAATCGGCAGATACCGCAACAGGCTTTTTTTATTTCAGCGCTCGTAGTCATATTTGCTTAATTATTGATTTTTTCTAATGTTTGAATTTCAGTTTAAAATCCCAGGTCATCCCCTATTAGTATCACATTTATGCGCCCTTTATCACGCGGCATAGTCCCGTCAATGATAATTGTATAACGACACATTCTCCACTCGTGGTTACAGTCAATACACTTACCGGTCATGACACAGGGCAGGTCTTTAAACTGGGGTAGCTGGTGTTTCAGAGCATGACGTTCAGCATTCATCGGCACACATATTTGATGAATCCGCTCTAACGCCTGGTTCACATCCTTAACGATTTTATTGACACCAACTACGATAATAACCTTCGACGGACCGTAAATCATGGCGGCGACTCTGTTGCCCCCGCCGTCGATGCTTACGATTTTGCCATCCAGAGTAATAGCGTTAGTACCGGTTAAGAAAATATCAGCGGAGAAGGTCTCGCGCTCTATCTTTTGCCTGTCTTCAGGTTTTACTACACTATTACCATCAGTATCTCTCTCAAAAGGGTTAAGCAGCTTATTTTGTCCACGCTTAACGAGTTCGGGGATAATTTCCAATTGGTCAACAGTGACAGAATCCCCGCGAGCGACCGTCGTCCCGGCGGGAATCATCCCCAAAACAGTTCTAAGAGCTTCCTCCCGGCTAGGAACATATTGAACTCCTATGTTCCTCTTTCGAAGACTACTGGATACTATTCCGGCACGCCTTTCATTGACCAATCTCTTCTCGATAGTGATATCCGCTTCATTTGGCATATATTCTATTTCCTGAATTTAAAACTTATTGACATTTTATTACAGTAAATGTTCCGTTCTGGCTATGATTTCGTTTTGGACCTGCGGCGATAGTTGCACAAAATAGGCACTGTACCCGGCCACCCTCACCATCAAATCCTTGTAAATTTCAGGATGCTTTTGCGCCTCCAGCAAGGTTTTACGATTTATCATGTTGAACTGTATATGCCAACCACCCCGAGCAAAATAGGTTTTTAAGAGAGAGATGAACTTGTTTATACCTTGAGTGGTCTGTAACGCCATCGGGGTAAACTTCATATTTAGCAAGGTGGTCATAGAGTATTCCATTTGATTAACCTTGGTGGCGGAAAGAATCACCGCTGTCGGGCCCTTAACATCCGCACCTTGCGCCGGCGATAGATTGGCGTCAGCAAAAGGCTCCCCCGCCTTTCTGCCATCAGGCAAAGCGCCTACCGTCTTTCCACCCCAATAATGCGCGGTGGCCCCACCTCTGACGATATACATGTGATACCCCGCCATGTCCACCGGCTGCCACATTATCCTCGTAACGTCTAGGGATACATCATTAAATACGTTATCAGCATAATCATCATCATTGCCGTACTTCGGTGCGGCTAGAAGCATTTGCCGTATCTCGTCTTTATTCTCGAAATTAGCATCTATAGCATCCAATAGCTCACCCATGCTTATCTTCTTTTCCTCAAACACCAGTTTCTTTATAGCTACGAATGAATCCGCCACATTCTGATGTCCCACAGGGCCAATGTTTGCCGATATTTGTGGGTAGCGGACGCCACCTTGATACCAATCCTTCCCCTGCTTTATACAATCGTTCAGCAACAAGGAAGCGAAAGGTTGACGGTAAACTTCGCCACGTGCCTGCACCCATACCCGGTAAATCTTGGTAATTAGCTTCACCATAAATTCGACCTGCTTCATAAAAGCATCATAAAGCTCTTCATAAAATTTAAAATATCTGGCATCGCCGGTAGCCGGGCCTAATTGTTTTCCTGTTTTGGGGTCTTTCCCGTTATGTAGAGCTAACTCAAAAGCTTTGACCGTATTAAATACAAAGGAATTGCCTCCCACAGAAGCACCGGGTATATAAACGTCAACACAGTTAGCAGCTACCCAATTTCTGGCTTCTGCAAGAGGGACCCCCCTTTCAACCAGCTTAATTAACGTCACGTCATCATTCAGGAATGCCGGGTTACCGGCGCCATGAGTTCTATTGATTTCCGACGCTCTTACCAAAACTTCATTGCAAATGCGACTATGATACCGGAGGTACAAGGGAGGTTGAGGCATTTTTATCTGGCCTACTACCTCTAGCATCAGAAAGGATAGCTCGTTGGTAGCATCCTTTCCATCTCCAGTTACCCCACAAATAGTTACATCCTGGAACATCGAACTTTGTATCATCTGCTGGTCTGCTAGCGGCTTCGCACTCTGCATCTCATTGAATTTCACCCATAAACAGCCCAGTAACTCTGCCGCTTCCTGGCGTGTTATCTTACCCTCTCTAATATCTTTCTCATAAAATGGGTACAGATATTGGTCCATTCTTCCCGGAGTTTCGGTGTGGGCTGCGCCTTCAAGATTTGAAGCCAAAAAAGTTAACCAGAAGTTCTGTAAAGCCTCACGAAAAGTCCGGGCCGGGTTTGCCGGCACCCGCTCACAAATTTTCGCAATATCCTCCAGTTCCCCCTTCCTTACCGCATTACTTTCCTCACTTGCCAGCTTTCTGGCCAATTTGGCATATCTATTGGCGAATTTAGTCACCGCTTCGCAACAAATAATCCCCGCCTTTAGAAATTCGTATTTCTCCCAGCTCCCCCGGGAGGACAAATCTAAACGACTAAGCTCCTGCTGTATCTCATCAAGAACGCCATTAATCCCGTGATGAACGACTTTAGCATAGTCTAAAGGCCTTTTAGAATGAGGCCGTTCAAATAGCCATGAGATTACCCGGGCTTTTATATAATCATCAACTGGTTCCTCTATTGATTCTCGCACCAGTTTCATTAGTACGTCACCTGGCGATTTATCCTTCCAATATCGAGCATCTTTTAAAAGAGTTTTTCTATCTTCTTCCGTGAGTACAGCTTCTACCGCCTCGCTGCTTGCTGTGGGTTTTTCAGAAAGCGCGATTTGATAAATTAGACCTGATGCAAAATCGATACAAGGTGAAGAACCCCGGACAAATTTAGTCTGTGAACCTACGATAAGCTCACCATCTCTAATAGCGATGCTACCTTTTTGCATTACCTTTTGAAAAAGCTTCGCTCTTCTAATGATTAAAGGTTCACCTTCGGTTTCCTTCCACGATTCGGTGACTAGGTGGCTCCTTTCGGCGCAAATGTGCTCTTTTGCGTCCAGATACTCGCTTTTTAGTTTTTTTACCCTATTAGTATTGACATTGACCTTTTTAATTTCTTCTAAAACCGTCGGTGAAATCATTTTCTTACTCCTCTTTTTTATTTTATTAAAATAAACATCGATATAACAAACTTTTAAAACATCTTTAAGTTTATCAACGAGGCATGTTACAATATTCCCCTTAGTCTCGGGTCAAGAGCGTCTCTTAAGCCATCGCCGACCAGGTTAAGGGCCAGAACAACGAGTAGTATAGAAATACCCGGCGCAAGCGAAATCAGCGGATTGCTAAGAAGATAGCTGTAACCATCATTCACCATAGCTCCCCAACTAGGCGTTGGCGGGCTTATCCCCAGACCGAGAAAGCTAAGACTGGCCTCTGCCATTATGCCCAAGCCCATATTTATCGTGATTAGCACCAACAGTGGTGGAAAGGAGTTGGGAAAGACGTGACGGCCAATTATGCGCACATTACTTGCCCCTATGACACGAGCCCCGAGTATGTAATCGCTAAACTTAATGGAGAGAACCTGGCCACGCGTCAGCCGAATATAAGTTGGTATCAAAACTACACTAAGAGATATTAAGATGTTTTTGAGGCCTCCGCCAAGAGCTGCCGCTATTGCTAACATGAGTACTAGCGGAGGGAGTGCTAAAAAGGCGTCGGTGAACCGCATGATTATTATTCCTGCCCAGCCGCCAGTATACCCGGCCACTAATCCTAGTCCCATGCCCAAAACAGCGGCGATTATAACCGGTATTATGGCAACAAGAAGCGAAATCTGTGTCCCGTAGATTATGCGGCTCAATACATCCCGCCCCAATTGGTCGGTACCCAAGAAATGTGCCGAGGAGGGTTGCGCCAGAACCGCCTTAAAATTTGGCACCGTTGGGTCATACTGCGCGATGAAAGGAGCAAAAATAGCCGTGAATATGAGTATAATGATAATAATCATGCCAAATACCACCACCGGCCGGTCGAACATTACCCGGGTAATGCGGCGGAATTCATTCACCCGGAGCGTAGCCTCGGTGAAAGTAGCAGGTATGGCAGAATTTTTAACCCGAGATTTCATAAGCCACTCACTCGTAACGTACTCTAGGGTCAAGCCAACCATAAGAGAGGTCAACCAACAGGTTAGCCAAAGAAACTATTAATGCCATCAGCAAAGTAACCGCTTGCAAAAGAGGGAAATCTTTATACAAGACCGCTTGCACCATGAGCCTACCCATACCTGGTATATTGAATATGGTCTCCACGAGAACCGCACCCCCGATAAGTGTACGGACCTGTAAACCAACCAGAGTGACCACAGGAATCAGGGCATTCTTAAGCCCATGCTTTAGCACTACCACGCGTTCTTTTAAGCCCTTTGCCCAGGCAGTCCGGATGTAATCTTGTCTGGTTACCTCTAGCATACTTGACCGTGTCTGACGGGATAAAATAGCGATGGAGGGAACCGCCATACAAATTACGGGCATAATTAATTGCCTGGTACTTTGCCAGAAGTCCGTCGTTGGGGGAGTAAAGCCTTGTATGGGCAGCCAGCCTAGCTTCAGCCCCAGCCCATATATGCCCAATATGCCCAACCAGAAAATAGGAATAGCGATGCCGGCGTTAGCCATAACGGATACAAACTGGTCGAGAGCACTACCCCGTCTTATGGCGCTTATGGTACCCGTTAAAATACCGACGAAAACGCTAATAATAAGGGATAGCAAAGAGATATAGCCTGTAACAGGCACACGGGTGGCAATTACACTCGTAACGCCTTCCTGGTATCTTAATGACCTGCCAAAATCGCCCTGAAGGATATTAGATAACCAATGACCATACTGAACGGGTAAAGGTCTATCTAACCAGAGCTCGCTCCGCAAAGCAGCGACTTGTTCAGGTGAGGCATCCATACCGAGCATAATACGAACCGGGTCTCCAGGTGTTATGTATATGAGTAAAAAAATGAGGACAGAGACTATTAACATCACAGCCAAGGTTGATATTAAACTGCGGATAATAAACCCTTTCATATCTCGTAAACACCCATCCTCTAACTCATCTTAACATAACACGTCCATAAAAACGATGCCTGAACGAGGTTAAAATAAGAGTCATTGCGTAAATATCAATGACTCTTATTTTGCCCATCTTATCTTTTAATCAGTTATTATGCTAGTAAGCGGATGATTTCACCTACATCTGCGACGTCCTCGAGGCCTTTAACCATCTTTACTACCTTATCTTGCTTATCTTTTGCCACGCCAGCAAAATCACAACAATGTCTAAACTTCTTGGTAACGTCGTCAAGACTGCTTGGCCTTTCGGGGCTACCATAGGCGTTTTCAACTCGCTTTGAGCTAACGCTTCCACTATTGGTTTTTATATCGACAATCACCGGGTCGTCAACTCTTTCTCTATTAAGCTCCAACTCGGTCTTTCCCTTAATTTTTTCAGCCAGCTGAAGAATTTTAGCGTTTCGAATTTCTTCTTCAGTAAAATTATTCAAGTTAAGCTCACAATGAATGATAGCACTCGCCACGCAGAAGGCGCCGCTTAATTGAGCGATAACAACAGTTGGGGGTTTTTGGCTTTCTTTCCCAAACAATGCCGAGTGGAATGGCCCAGTATGGATAACTATTTCAGCGATATCTTCAGGTTTTATATCATTGTCTCGCGCTAAACTTATGGCAGCTTCAACTGAAGTCGCCAGGGTGTGAGTGCAAGGATATAGTTTTTGACTTACGGTTGTCCCTCTGAAGTCTTTACCCAAATCAAGTGTTAAAAGATTTGGGCGATATAAACCTTCGCATAATGATTTGTACAAGCCCCTGGGGCCTTCAAGGCTGCCCTCTCCGTCCGAAGAAAAGCCTTTTGACGCGAGTAGAGCAGCAGTCACCCCTGCCTTACACATTAAACCTGCGCTCAAACCTTTAGTCGGGTTACCACCGAATACACCACCACCGCTATTGAGTAGTAATTGCTCATAAGCCATCCCGAAGGCGCTGTTCATTAATTTTTCGTCAAATCCCATTATTTTCCCGGCAACAGTTGCGGCTCCAAAAACGCCCACCCAGGGAGCGTCGGCGACAACACGGAACGAGCGAGAGCGAGAAATCCGGCATTGCAAATCAACACCCAGGGATACGGCAGTGATAAAGTCCTTTCCAGTTACCTTTCCCTGGCGTTCGGCAACTGCTAAACCTGTTGGAACTGTTGTCCGTGAAGGATGATTCCAGTCTATCAGGTGAGTGTCATCATAATCTAAACGAACCGATAAGGCTCCGTTGATAAAAGCTGCTTCAGGAGTCGGCACTTTTCCACCGAAAACAATAATTGAACTCTCCTCCTTGCCGCCCCATTCTTTAACCAGTTTAGCTAAATCTTTCATGGAACTTTTGCTGCTGGCAATCATGGCGCCCAGGGTATCTAGGGTTTGTTTTTTGGCAGCTTCAGTCACGCTACTGGGTAATGCTTCATATTTTGTATCGGCTATATTCTTGATTAATACTGTTGTTGAACTCATTGGAAACCTCTCCTTCTAATCTATTTCTATAGTTCTATTTCTATAGTAAATGTAAAGTATCAGATTAGCCTAATCTGTTAGAGTAATAATCAGGGAGACCTTATTCTGGTATTAAAACTTCTTACAAATTCTTGCATCGTGAAAGCTCCATTACGAAGCCTTAAATAAGCCTAGCCTCGAGCAAGCTAAATAGCGATAGTTTCTCCATGAGTATGCTAATATCTGTCAGCGTATCTAATTGGTCGATAGTGTTGATAACATCGCTAATCTGTGTATCCATCATAAAGTCTGTTGCCAGGCTTCTGAATTTATCTTCCAGCTCTTTATCTGTCATTGGATTACGGGGTTCACCTCTAGGATAATCCACCCGTTTTTTGTAAGTCTTGCCTTGCTTAGTGGTAATCTCGCTAATACCGGCGGTAGGGAGATTGTCCAGGCTAGGATCAGCCTCAAAGATGACCTTATCATTCAACTCTCGAATCCGGGGGTCGTCATATTTTGCAGATGTATATTGCCTTGAGCTCACTTCCCGGTCCGAGATAGCGACAGCAGTGAGGTAATAGGAACTATGGTCGGCAGTTTCCTTGTTATGTGGATAGCGTTTTTCCGGTTGCCCCGTATGCTCCACATCTCTCGAGCTGGCGAATATTCTGACCTGGGCAACGTCCTCTGGTTTAATATCATTCTCTTTAACGAGCTGTAACGTGGCGGTAAGATGTCCATGGGTAGTCCCATCGGAGGGAAAAGACTTAAAAGAAGTCTGCATAATTCTAAAACCGTTAAAGTCTGTGCATTTCTTAAAGTCAAAATCCCCACCCATCACAGATTCGACAAAGCCGCGCTGCCCTTCGATAACTTTCTTGGGTCCTGTGAAGCCCTTTTGTGCCAAAATAGAAGCAATTATGGCATCATAAGCGGTAAAAGGGAACCGCAGGTTCTTGGACATAGTATATTCTTCTTTGGGGGCGTCCAGGATACCCAGCACCATATTGAGACTACCCGCGATGCCGATGGCGTTTTCAATCTCCTCCGCATTGAGTCCGAGAAGTTTACCCACGACTACCGGTACAATGAACCCTGCCCGGAGGTCGATATTCCACCCTTTATGTTCGATAGATTTATTTACGGTGCAGGCATCATTAAAGCGAGCCGATAGCTCATAACCGGCAACCATAGCCTCAATCACCTGTTTCCCTGAAGACCGCTGCCGTTCACCTACGGCGAAGATTGGCGGGATAATCTCGCTCGGATGCGTTCCGGTTAATACTGGCTTCGCTATTATATATCCGTCATTGAGGTCAAGAAAGCGCACCATGACTCCATTGGCTAATGCCGCATTGGCGCAGGAGGTTTTAATTCCACTGCCGATTATTGTGGATTCTGCTGTCCCTCCGAGGTCAGGTATGGCACTAATCAGGATACGGCTGGCATCGCTGGTGTAGCCTCCAATCGCACAGCCGATTGTGTCTAACACCAGACGTTTGGCCTGCTTTATCACTTCCGCCGGCAGGTCTTGAAAAGTCAGGCCGAGACCATATTCGGCGAACTTGCCACCGATAGTCGACATTTTTCACTCCTAAAAATTAAAAAATCACCTTTTGTTCTTTCAAAATCCCAATATCATCCCAACTATAACCTAACTCCAAGAGAATCTCCTCGGTATGCTGGCTAAACTCCGGCGCCGGCGCTCTTATACTGCCGGGAGTTTTACTAAGCTTTACCGGGTTTGACACCAGCTCAATTGCCCCATATGAGGGATGATTAAAAGTGACGAACACTCCATTAGGTCTAGCCTGTGGGTCAGCTACAACATCGGTAAGGCTCTGAACTGGTTCCCAAACGAGGTTGTATTTTTTTAGATGTTCTTTCCATTCCGCTAATGTCCTGGATGCAAAGATTTTATCTAAAATGTTAATCAATTCGGCACAATTCTTTTGCTTGTGTTCAAATGAATCGAATCTGATATCATGCTCTAACTCTGCTCGGTCTATCGCCTGGCAGAACGCGGGCCAGTAGGAATCCGGTTGCATCATCGATAGTAGCAACCACCTTCTGTCTTTGGTACAATAAAAATTCCTCAATGGGTTCTTTGTTGTCTCCCTGCGCTCCGGTTCAAACTCTTTCCCGGTAAGAAGTGCTCCTTGTATATCTAAAGCCAGAGAAAAAACGCCGGTGTTGAATAGTGACACATCTACTTCTTGCCCTATACCAAGTCGCTCACGCGCCAGCAGCGCGAGCACAATTCCACAAAAGAGAACCAATCCGCTTATATTATCTCCCATGGCGGGTCGGCTTAAGACAGGTGACGCATTTAATGCCGACAACTGGTGAGTAATCCCGGTTCTAGCAAAATAAGCACAAGAATCAAAACCAGGTTTCTCTCTATCGGGCCCTTTTCGACCATAACCAGTAAGGTTAGCATAGATAATTTTAGTGTTGAGCGTGCTTAAATTCTGATATTCCAGCTCGTACCTCTTCAGTTCGTGCGGGCGGAAGTTCGATATAAAGACGTCAGACTTCCGCGCCAATCTATGCATGATTTCCTTGCCTTGCTCATGTGCTAAATCAACCGTAACGCTTTTCTTGTTATGGTTGAAGAATTCCATGGCATAATTGACCCTGAATTGCTGAAATAAACCAATGCCCGCGCCAGATTGAACTCCCCTGGTTCCGTCACCCCTTACCGGATGCTCGATATGTATTATCTCGGCTCCCCACTCACCGAGAAGAGCTGCCGCTAGCGGTGCGGCGCCAAAGGCTGCGGCATCTATAACCCTGATTCCTTCAAGTGGAAGCTTCATTTCCCTTTACCCCTACAATATATTCTTTAAGGAATTATACTTAGATAGACAACTGGATATTCCTTAATCTTCCAACCAGCCCACAGATAATTACTCGTAAATCTGTATTTTAAAAGATTAAAAACATCCGCCGGCAGGAGGTTCGTACTTGGGAACCTTGCCATATCTCGCACAGAAGGACCATAACTTCCTTTTTAGAATTGCCTCGACCCATTTACCTAAAACAAGCACCTTGTCTGTATCAATACCGGTCTCAATTCCCATGGCATCACACATCACCACGAGGTCTTCCGTGCTTACCAAACCTGTTCGGTCCGGGTAATAGGCGTGATACTCGGCTGCGGCTGTTGAAGGTACACCATCCACGATGGTAGCGGGCGGGCCACCTACGCCACCCAAACACGCATCAAATCGGCCGCAACCTGCCTGCATGGCGGCAATGTAACTAGCAAGGCCAAAACCACGGATATCATGATAATGGAAAGCGTGTGAGTCTGGCTTGGGATTCTTATCCAGAGCTTGACTGAAATATTCAAACGCCTGTGGGGGAGTGACATAACCTAACCCGTCACAAGCCCTCACGATATCACAGCCAATATTTAATAGATTGTTGGTAGCTTCTAGCGCTAGATTAATATCAGGGCAATCCCAGGTATCAAGAACGCTTACCTGTATCTTAACATTAACATCATGAAGTGCCTTGACAGCATCCTCAATATATTTCCAGCGGTCGGAAACACCTACCCCGAACATGCTTTGAGAAAGTTTCTCCACAAGGGCATATTGGGTATTAATTAAATCCGCGCCATATCCTTCTTTCTTGGCTTTAACTGCTCTCTCCACCAGCTTCATATTGAAGGCATTGCACTTATAGACAAGGTTCGGCTTCCGCACTACACGTTTTAATATTTCTTCCGTATCCCGGAACTGTGGCATCGCCGTCGGAGACGCAAACGCCCCGGCTTCCATACACTGAAAACCAGCGTCAATAAGCTTATTTAAGATGAATAGCTTGGTGTCCGTCTTAACCAATAATTCTTCGTTTTCCAAACCTTCACGTAGAGTTCCATCAATAATTGTTATTGATTTTGGTAGATAGTACCTCTTTAGCATGTTTTTGACCTCTTTTCAGTTTCTCATTGTGCGCATCGAAACTTTGTAATAGGTTTAACCAGCCAAGGTCTCAATATTGATGTTTATCACTTCCATTTGAGCTGCTCTTCAATAAACAGCACCGAGCACAAACCCCAGGGCGGCATTTTCCTGGGGAAGCACCCGATTACATCTGCGCCCTTCTCCGAAGGTGCGCTCAAAGGTGTTAGTGCTGCCGATGCTCTTCCAGTGGAGCTGAGGAAAGGATAGAATATTAGTATGCTTTTATGCCGGAAGAGAGGTTAGCCAATATATCGGCTAACCTCTTGTAGTCCTTAACTCGTAGGTATTTATTTATTGTAGATGAAAATCCTTTAGGTGATATTTTTCTGCGCGAAGAATAGCTGCATCTCGGCCACTACTTTATCCGGCGCTTCGGCAAACATGAAGTGACTTTCATCCTGGTATGACACCATCTTGGTTCCCGGAATTGTCCTGGCATTCATGATCCACAGGTTATCATCAAGACCAGTATCCTGTACACCGAATACCTGGAGAACTGGCACCTTAACTTTACTAAGCCAGGCCACCATTTCAACCTCATCGTGGATTTGGTTGGCCAGTGGTCTCTCCATAACATTCATGATTGCCCTTGATTCGGGGGCCATATACCGCTGGGCCTCGATTCGGCGCTGTAACCAGGCCGGGTCATGCGGATGATGCTGTTTCTTATATGCTTCCACACGCTGCTCGGGGGTAGTTTTAGGGTTCATAATGAAAGCAACGAACTCTTTTCTCGGGTCCATGTCAAGAAGTTTCCAAGAGCGAACAGCCCATGGAGACATCTTATTGATTGCTACGAAGCCCTTTAACACCTCGGGGTGGTCATATAAGAGCTGCCAACCGATATGGGAACCATGGCACTGTCCGGCGTAGACAAATTTGTCAATCCCGAGTTCACGCGATAGACGGTAGACATCCTCCGCCCAGGTCTTCATCATGCTGGGATTGCCAGCGGGGTCGAATTTGTAAAAAGGACCGACAAAGCGTCCGGGTATGAAGATTACGTGAAAATGCTTGGCCATCTCCCCCACTAACAGGTCATAGGTATTGGGGTACCATTGAGATTGGATAATGGTTGGGCTTTTACCCTTTCCTTCCTCGATATAAGTAATCTCGGCATAATCCTTGATCTTTAGTTTATTCTCTTTCCGTCCAATTGGTCCGTATAATGTCATTTTTTCTCCCTTTTCTATTTTTTGTTCAACTTAAAGTTCGTAATTAAGCACAAGCTAAGTCAGTCCGGTGTTTTCGCCTCTTTTATCTCTTTTAATCTCGAATTATTCTCTCGATGCGTGCATCACCTCCTTCTAAATAAGTGTTTTAGTTAGGCTTCCACACCGTACCTTCTATATGATTGTACTTAACCATTTACTTTAACTTCCTATTTCTTCAACCAGGTATCTGCAGGGTTCCATTGATACTTAGTAGCCTGGCCAAATCCAGAGTTTTGAACATTTGTCCGTTGTGCAACTATATCCGGTATAATAAAGATGTTAGTAACTATAGCGTATTGTTGGAACACCACTTGTTGTAATTGTTGGGTTACAGATTGCTTCGTTGAAGAAGATGTCGTCGATAGAGCCTGGTTGATGAGATCATCAATATCCGTATTATGGATTGTGGTTTTGGCAAAAGGCCCCGTGGCTGTCGTGAGAAACCTGGATGCCATTCCGGTTCCTGCTACCGGGTCTGGTGTCATACTTGCAGCCCATTCCATCAATCCATCCCAACCTCCAACGGCAAACGTGTTAAACTTTGCCGAATCTACGGGCTGTAGCGTGACTTTAATACCGACAGCGCTTAGATAGCTCTGCACCGCCGTATACAAAATCGGCAACTGCGGTTTCGAGGTATCGTAATAAAGGTTAGAGGTAAACCCGGTACCGAAACCTGCTTGAGTAAGAAGTTGTTTCGCTTTATCAACATTATAAGTATAGTTAATTTGCGTATTGTAAGGCCAAGTTCCGGGAGTCGCCCACTGGTCGGTAACTACTCCCAAACCCAGGTTGACAAGCCCGTCCAGAGAAGCTTTATCAAGGGCATAATTTAATGCTTGTCTCACTTGAACATTGGAGAAAGGAGATTTCGAATTGGCACTATCACCGATTATTCCATAGATTGCTCCCAGTAGTCCATTTTGTAAAGTGGTAATGTTGTAATTTCCCTGTTTCTGGATGTCTTTGGTAACCGAGGCTGTTGGTTCCCAAAGGATGTCAACATCCCCTTTTATAAAAGACAATTCAGCTACCGTTGGATCAGCGATAATATCAAATTCAACACCATCAAGATACGGTTTGCCCTTCTGCCAGTACCCATTAAATTTTTTATAAACAACCTTAACGTCACGAGTCCAGCTTACAAATTGGAAAGGACCAGTACCGACGGGGTTATGCAGTGACCAGTCCTGCCGTGCCGCATCAGTGCTACCCCCGTTTTGATAGGTTGTCGGTGATATCATTACCCCGGTGCTTGTATCAGCTAATGCCTGACTAATACTATTATTCCATGTTGAGAGATTGAGCCGGACGGTATAATCGTCTACTACATCTACTGACGTCACACCTGCCAGTGCCGATTTTTTGGTGGCAAGGTTCTTATCCAAATTCCATTTAACTGCCGTGGCATTAAAAGGCGTCCCATCTTGAAAGGTGACCCCTTGCCTCAAGGTTATCGTGAATGTCTTGGCATTACTATCCGCTGTAAAATCCTTGGCCAACCAGGGCACCAGGTTAGCGGCTGAATCAAAAACCGCCAGACTCTCGAGACATGGCTCGCGCATTTCGACTTCAGCGGCCAGGGGATTACCAGCCGCTGACGGCCAACCGAGATTCTGGGCGTCAGCATATATGGCTATCTTTAAGGTACCACCGGTTTGAACGCTTGGTGTTGTTGGTGGTGGTGGTACGGTAGAGGTGATTGTTTTTGGTACAGTAGAGGTGACTGTCGTGGGCGTAGCACAACCAAAATTAATAAGTGGAATTAAAAAAACCAAGATTAAACCAAGAGGAATGTATTTGCACTTGTATAACCATCCAGTTTTACTCATGAATACTTAATAACCTCCTTTTTCATTTAGTTTTTTATATTAAAACAAATGCGAATATCACTTCATCCTTTGACCTTACAGTCGGGGAATTTAGTGAACATGCATTGGTAATTTTATTCGTATTCTTATACGATGCGAAGTGTAGCATAATTACGATGCGAAGTGTAGCATAATCTAAATTTTTTGTCAAATCAGGTTTTACCGCTATTGGTGATTTTATTCGTATTATTATACGATGCGAAGTGTAGCATAATCTAAATTTTTTGTCAAATCAGGTTTTACCGCCACGGCTTGATAAAATCTAACTAGTTTTTATATAATAGTAGATGAATATTCATTATATATTTCCTGATAAAAGTATTGAAATGTAGCGTTGTAAGGCATTAAGCGAAAGGGAATTAAATGGCAAATACAATTTCAGACGTCGAGATAAAAAGATCGCATTGCGCCATGTGTGGACAACATTGTGGTATGGAAGTATTTGTTAACAACGGAGAGATAGTAAAAATTGTTGGTGACAAGAATTCAAGCAGCAAAGGATTTAGATGTGAGAGGAACACTTTAGGAGCTTTGGATTATCATAATCATCCCAGCCGTGTGAATTATCCTTTAAAAAGGGTTGGCGCCAGAGGTGAGGGAAAATGGCAAAGGATATCATGGCAACAGGCTATGGATGAGGTAGCCCAAAAAATATCTAACATAAGAGAAAAATATGGGCCGGAAGCGCTGGCAATTATGGCCGGTAGTGGTACCGCCAACTATGGATGGCTAGATGTCAGGTGGGCCAATCTTTTTGGCACGCCTAACCGCTTTTTTTCCTCTATGAACTGCTTTGCCCCGAAAGGAATTGTCCATTGTGCGATGTATGGCTCCGATGCCACGGGCTCTCCTCAACGGGGAGTCACTAAATGTATTGTCTTTTTTTCGGGCAATAAAAAACACTCGCGGCCTTCCACCTGGAAAACCATTGTTGACACAAAGGAGCAGGGAGCAAAGATTATTGTCGTGGACCCCAGGCTCACTGAACTGGCGAAGATAGCTGACATCTGGTTACAAATCAGGCCAGGCACCGATGCCGCCCTGGCTTATGGCATGTTAAATATTATCATCCAGGAAAACCTATATGATAAGGAATTTGTGCAACAATGGTGTCTCGATTTTGAAAAGGTGAAATCATGTGTCCGGAAATATACCCCTGAAGTCGTCGAGGAGATTACTTGGATTTCCCGCGAGAAAATCATAGAGGCCGCCAGAACATATGCTACCAGTAAGCCGGCGCTAATTGAGCCTTCTATTGACGTATCGCATTCTCATCTTGGAGGAGACCCCGTCCTACAGAGTAATCTGGCAAAATGTGCTCTACGGGCCATAACAGGTAACCTGGATGTTAAGGGTGGCGACGTCATGAGAGATACCAACCAGGCATCCAGTCTTAATTATGATGATAATATGCACTGGGATAAATTGATTAATCATCCAATGAGGAAAAGAGATAGTCTTAGTGCTGAAAAGTTCCCTATCAGCTCCGTAGAAGGATTTGCCTTACTTAGAGAATCAATGGCGAAACCGAATGGAAAAGTTGATTTTATAGCCGATTGGTGTTTTTCGCCGATGGCCAGTCCTCACTATATATGGCAGGCCATTCTAGATGAAAAGCCGTATCCCTTAAAGGCTTTAATTATTGATGGCTTGAGTCTGATGTGCTCACGTACCAATACCAGAAAAATTTATGCCGCCCTAAAGAGTGATAACCTGGACATCAGTGTAGTCATGGACCAATTTATGAGGCCAGAAGCCATGCTCGCTGATTATGTTTTACCCGCTACCGATTGGTTCGAAGTATCCTGGTTGGACCTGGTAAGGAACCAAACCAGCGAACAAGCGGTAACGCCTAAATTCGAACGTAAATCAATGTATTATTTTTTGCGTGAGCTTGGGATACGACTAGGACAAGAAGAATATTGGCCCAATACTTTGGAAGAGATGTATGACTATATTATACGACCAAGAGGTTTAAAGTTTCAGGAATTCTCCTCGCACGCCCCCACCGCCAGATATAAGAAGTATGAGACCGATGGATTTCGCACTCATTCTGGAAAGGTCGAGCTTGCTCCCAGCCTACTTAAAAAGCTGGGATATGAACTCTGGACTCCTTTCAAAGAGCCACCTAGAACTCCAGTTTCAGCTCCCGAATTAGCTAAAAAATATCCCCTGATATTAATAACGGGAGCAAGAACAATAACCTTTTTCCACTCGACATTACGTGAAATAGCGAAATTGCGTGCCCATCACCCCGACCCTCTAGTTCAAATCCATCCTGATACTGCACGGGAGAATGGCATTGCTGATGGCGACTGGGTGTATATAGAAACACCCGAAGGGAGAATTAAACAAAGAGCTGAAGTGACAAAAATAATACATCCCAAAGTTGTTGGCATAGAACATGCCTGGTCATTCCCGGAACAATCTGGGGAAGACCCAAACCTTTTTGGAATCTGGGAATCGACGGCTGGCGTGATTCTACCGGATGACCCCGAATTATGTGACTTTCAAGGTGGCCCCCCACTAAGAGCTCTTCTATGCAAAATTTATAGGGTTTAGCAATTTCTAAATATTTACTTGACAACCCGGCCGGTAATGCACCAAGATTTAGTAGAGGAGAGCTCGCGGGATGAACGAAAGAGAATATATCACCGGCGTTATCTCTAATCTTCTGGAAAACGGGTCTAACCTGGTGCTGGCCTTCATCGTGGGACAGCAGGGCTCCACGCTGAGGGCCAACGGCGCCAAAATAGTCATCGGGGCCGATGGCCATTGCTACGGCACCATCGGCGGCAGCTCGCTGGAGGCCACCGCCATCAAAGAAGCCCGCACCGCCCTGGTTAAAGGTCAGTCAAGGTTTCTCAATTTCAGCCTGACCAATCGCAACCCCTTCAGCCCGGGCATGGTCTGCGGAGGCACTACCAGGGTACTCCTCGACTTCATACCAGCGGTTACCGGGGACATACCTAAGTGAACATTCCAGCATTTCCACTAAGTCACAAAACATCTTTAAGTGTAATTTGAAATCAGCAACTGCTGTAACGCCGAAATGAACTGCCTCTTCTCAAACAAAAGTTTGGGAACTGTCCCGAAAAGCCTACTTGAAGGGATTTGAACCCATATCTTCAAGACTTGGAAACTGGCCCTTTCCCTGTCATCGTTTCGGTTCCCTTTAGAAGCGGACATAAACTCCTACCCTCGATTTGGCCTGAATTCGCTGAGCGGCATAAGACTGAAAGCTTGCGCCAGCTGGCTAAAGAATACGATGTCTCTCACAAAGCAGTAAGGCGGGCATTGAATTATATATCCGGTTAGAAGTGGTACTACCACAAGAGTATCGCCAAAAAGGAAAGGTCGTTAGAACCGGGGATAACTGCCCCCCGGTACTTCTATCTCACCAGCGGGCTATCTTGTTGGGCTGGATGATCCGTCATCAGTTCTTGTTTAATCTCCTCCCCAATTCCGCGGAGGACCTCAAAAAGTTTCAACAATTCTGTGATATCTATTGAGGCACTCCAACTTCCAATCATATCCCGGTGGATGTTAATATAACCATTTAAAATGATGTTAGATGGAGGTGGCGGAATAGGTGGTGGCTCAGGGGCATCTGCCAGGTGTATTAAGCCCAGGTAAAGCTCGGAGACAAATAGACCCCGGGGGTTGATTTGATATAGCTTTTCGTCAGGTATAGGGAACTGGCCAGGGCTACGACGGTGCAAAATTGCAAGCAGATAGATAAGATCAGCAAAATTGGGAGTCAAAGGCTGGGGACCTATCTTGACAGTCTCCCATGCGGATTGAAAAGTACGAGTTCTTGCCTCGGTGTAGATTTTCCTGTAAATGTCGCGGCACATTATCAGATACCGGCCACTCTCTTTTTTCCAGATAGAGAATTCCTCCTGTGCTGCTTTCGAGAGTAACTTTTGGAATAAGGGGTGCTCTTCAACAGGGCAAAACAGTTCCAAGGTACCAAAGGGGGAAACAATATAATTGATTTCAAGGTCAGCGGGTATCTCGCTAGAGGGACGCCAGTCTTCCTTGGAAACCCAGAACTTGACGATGTTATAGCCTATTTTTGATACCACTTTAAAGATGTCTTGCCTAAAGCGAATAATATGATGCCCATGCCCGCCAAAATCATCGATGCGAACTGTTTCGGGAGCTGGAAGGAAAAGCTGAGACTTTAGCTCCTTTGCTGCGATTGGTAAGTCTTCGCCGGGAGCCTCTTGCCCTTTGCCAGAGCGAGTAGGTCGCAGTTCTTTCCACCGCTTTTGAAGGTTGGCCGGCAATTCCCCGGCTTGCGCCTCGCTCAGGTGTGGAAATTCATCGACCACACTTTTAACTGTGTTCCAACTGTAGGACGGCGGTGTTTCTGCGGCTTCGTGCAGAGGCCGTTCCTGTCTGATTCTGTCTATTGGAGTTTCCAATAGGTAGCGTAACTCCCAAATTTTGATTTTGTCAGGCCAAGGCACCTTTGTTCGCATCAAACCTACACCCGTGAGAAGAGTGAGAGAAGTTGAGAAAAATGTTGGAGACAACTCTGGAAGAACTTCATACACTGATTATAGGGATCGAGAACGATTGATGCAAGACAAACAGGAGGGAAGTGGTATGGCACAAGCCGCGTCTAACCCGGAAGGAATCAAAATCAAAATAGCACGTATACGGGCCGGGTTACGCCAATATGAAGTAGCCGCAAGTGTTGGCATACTGGCAAACAGGCTATCCGAAATCGAAGCAGGAAGGCGGCGACCATCCCCTGAGCTTCTTGAGCGCATTCTCCAGGTCATAAAGGGCAACCACGATGGCCAGACAGAGAGAAAAAGCTAAGACTAACAAGCCAACCAGATTGACGGTTGACATACGTCCTGGACCAGCGACACCGGCCCAGTTGATGCGCTGGCGCAAGTTCTGGCAAAAGCTCATAGCGGAAGCGAAAAGCGAGGCTGCAAAATAACTGTTACACAGCCGAAAGCCGATGTTACTGAAATCAAGCGGGCGCTCGATGTTTTTTTCCAGCCGGGGGACGTGGTAGAACTGAGGGCGCTAGATGTTGGCGGCAAGGTACACGCGGGCTATTTTAGCGACTTTGACCGGCTAGCAAACGAGGCCGCGAGACTGAGCAGCCAGGCAGCCGGCGTCTACGTGGTACTGAATCAGGTAAACCGTGAGTTGCTAGCGCGGGCACAGAACAGAATCACGGTAGGCCCAAAGAATCTTACACAGGACACGGACATAACCGGACGCCGTTGGCTACCGATAGACGCGGACGCCAAGCGCCCTTCCGGTATCAGTAGCACAGATGCGGAACACGAGGCGGCGCTAGGTACAACCAAAGCAATTAAAGCCTATCTGATAGAACGCGACTTCCCGATGGATTCTATTCTCACCGGCGATTCTGGCAATGGCGCACACATCCTAATTCGCGTAGACTTACCGAATGACGCGGAAGCTGAAGCTATCGTTAAGGCTTGCCTGAAAGCTCTTGCGGCGAAGTTTGATAGCAGCCAAGTAAGCATAGACCTGAGCGTATTCAACGCTGCGCGTATCTGGAAGCTACCTGGAACTATGGCGCGGAAAGGCGATTCTACCGAGACACGCCCGCACAGAATAGCGCGACTGCTAGACGTACCAGCTACCATGACCACAGCGCCAATTGAATCAGTGAAGGCGCTAGCGGCAACCACGCCGGAGCCGGAAGCACCAAGACAGGCGTCCAGGACTTACCAGGGTGGCGGCCAGCCGTTTGACCTTGAGACATGGCTAGCCAACAACGGCATCGAAGTAAAGAGTGCCGGGCCTTACGAGGGTGGGACACGGCACATTCTAAAGGCTTGCCCGTTTAACCCTGAGCACACTGGAACGTCCGTAGCGGTATTCCAGATGGCGGATGGAGCATTAGGCTTTAAGTGCCAGCATAGTTCGTGCGCTAATAAGACATGGGCTGATTTGCGGGAACTGAAAGAGCCGGGATACCGAGACCGAAAGAACGGATACCGGGACTATAAGCCTGATACCACCTTGCCGATAATCGCGGTAGGCAACAGGCAGCTTAGAGACCTCACGGCGGACGGACTTAAGGCGCTGGAAGCAGCGAATAAGTCGAAGCCAAGCCTATTCCGTTTTGGCCCTGGACTAGCGCGAATTGGGCATGACGACCATCACCGGCCTTTTACTGAGCAGGCAAGCGAAACGATAATTCGGTATCAACTGAGCAAGTCGGCTACCTTCACACGGTACGATACGGAAGGTAATCCGCATGACTGCCTTCCACCGTTGGATTTGTCCCGGAATATCCTGGTTGCGGGCGCGGATTGGCATTTCCCTTCACTATTTGGCATTGTGGAAGCGCCTACACTTCGACCGGACTTTAGCGTAATCAGCGTACCAGGATATGACGCGCAGACTAGCTTATTCCTTGAACCTTCACGCGGGCTGGCAATACCACCAGTTCCGGAACGGCCTACAGATAGCGAGCTACAGGACGCCATTGATCTGGTACAAGAGCCGCTTTGCGACTTTCCTTTTGTTGACCAGGCCAGCCGTGCGAATATGACGGCGGCAATACTCTTATCTTGTATCCGTGACGCTATTACCGGGCCTGTACCACTTACGCTTGTAACCAAGCCGCAACCAGGATGCGGGGGAAGCCTGTCTATTGATTCAGTCGCTATCATAGCAACCGGGCGGACAGCGCACATGATACCGGCGACCAGAGACCCGGAAGAATGGCGCAAGCTCTTGACTAGCCTACTAATAAGCGGCGACCGCTATCTTATATTCGACAACGTTGACCACACGCTTGAATCGGAGTATCTGGCAGCCTTTTTGACCGCGCTAGTCTGGAAAGACCGCATATTAGGGCAATCGCAGCCTGTACAGCTACCCAACCGGACGGTGTGTTTTGCAAATGGGAATAATGCTCGTGTTGGCGGCAACCTTGCCCGGCGCATAGTGCCAGTCCGTTTAGATTCACCGGAGGCGCAGCCTTGGTTGCGTGACACTGGCGAATTTAAGCACCCGAAACTGCGGGAATGGCTTGCAGAGAATCGAGGGCGGATAATAGCGGCAATCTTGACCATAGTGCGCGGGTGGGTAGTGGCCGGTAGTCCAAAGGCAGCCGACACGGTAGTGCTTGGTAGCTTTGAAAGTTACGCCGAAATAGTAGGCAACTTGCTTGCCTATATGGGCGTCAAGGGCTTCCTGGACAATCTTGAGGAAATATACAGCAAGATAGATGCTGACACGCCAGCCTGGGCAAACTTTTTTGGCGTATGGCTAAACGAAGTAGGGCCGGAACCAATTACAGTCGCGGATTTAGTAAGCCGACTAAAAGATAACGCAAGCTTGAAGTCGGCTTTACCTGATACCGTAGCAGATTTGGAAAGCAAGGACGGCGTAGCTAAGGGGTATACCCGGCGTTTGGGCAACCAATTGGCGAAGCGGGAAGGCCAGAAGTTTGACAACGGCTTGACTCTGACACGCGGCGGCGAATTTCGCAAAGCCGTCATGTGGAAGGTTGAGAGTTTTGAGAGTTTCAAAAAGAAAACACACACTAATTTAGCTTCCAATGTGTGTTTTGAGAGTTTTAACTCCTCTCTTCGCGGAGGAGAATTAAAACAAGAAATAATTAAAGAGTGGAAAGGACCGGTAGTAAACTCTCAAAACTCTCAAATGAGCGTGAAAAGTGAGAGTTTAGTCCCGGATGTTCTCGGTATGCCCGTTGACCAAGCGCTTGAACTATGGCGGCAACACGGCGCGCCGGTAATCCACTTAAGCCAAGGCGTCAATTGTCTTGACCTGGGGAAGCTGCTATCCCGGAGGGACGTATCACCGGAACACCTCAAAGCGGTTAGGGCTTGGCTACAAGAAAATAAGGGCGGTGAACAATGCTAGTCCAGTGTCCACACTGCGGTCAACCGGTAGTGGTGAATGGTTTAGGACGCAAAGCGTTTAATATACCAGTCACTAATGTTTATGACGCCTTACGGCTTCGCCGTAGCGTGTTAGCGGCGGCCAATGAACTGGGGTGCAGCCGCGCATACATCTATAAAGTCCTGAAAGCCAATGGCATGACACCGGCGGACGTAATAAAGGGATTGGCAACAAAAGATACCAGAATGTTGTATAAGGGGGCTGAAAGTGACGGACTGTCAGAATGAGACGGCCTTGACGGTAAGGGCGGTCAATACCGCTTTACGCAACAAAAGTATCAAAGTGTCCGCAATTCAGAGGGCGGAAGCCGGAGCCGCCGACTATGTACCGCACGTCAGCGCGGGCCAGGTTAAATAAGGGGCGATTTTCCAGCTATGTTCATATGAGGAGGGAACTTGACAATATGATGGCTTACTGTCATACTGGTAACGGAGGTGGATGATGACTATTGCGAGTAGTAATTACAAAAAGGTGACGCTAAGCCTGCACCAGGAGGAATATGACGTCTTGCGCTTTGTGGCGTTCAAGAGGAAGACTTCTGTGGCTGGCGTTGTCCGAGAGATGATAAAGGAAGTCCTGGAAGACGAAGATGACATACGGGATGGGATGAAAGCCTTAGAGGACAGAGGGGATAGCCTGGACTGGGGGACCTTCAAGAGGGAACACATTGGCTTATAGAGTGGAGATTCATCGAGCCGCCCAAAAGCAATTCCTTTCTTTTACACGGGAGGCACAGGTGGAAATCGCCAAAGCTATTGATGAGCTGGAGAACAATGCGAGGCCGTCCGGGTGCAAGAAGTTAAGAGAGACGGGATTGTGGCGGGTAAGGGCGGGGCGTTACCGGATGGTCTATGTCATTGATGACGAAGCTAAGGTGGTAACGGTGGTGAAGGTAGCCATCCGGCGGGAAGATACCTATAAAGGGCTATGAAGGAGGGCAAATGAAAGCCGCAGTTATCTATTGCAGAGTCAGCACAGACAACCAAGAGGCTGAAGGCACCAGCCTACAGACGCAGCTTGAAGCTTGCCTGAACTATTGCAAAAGCAAAGGCTATGACGTGGCTTACCGCTTTAGCGAGGCATATTCTGGGCTTACCCTGGACCGACCAAAGCTAAACGAGCTGCGGGAACTAATTAGGGCTGGTGACATTAACGTGGTGGTAGTTTATTGCCTGGACCGGCTGTCACGTAACGCTACTCACGGCGTCATACTTAGGGACGAATTTGATAAACATCACGTCATACTTGAATCTGTCACTGAGGATATAGACAAGACGCCGTTGGGTGAGGCAATTACTTATCTCAGAGGCACATTCTCACAAATAGAAGCTGAAAAGATACGAGAGCGCACCATGCGGGGTAAAAAGGCGCGTGCCAGGGAAGGCCGTATGTGCGGGGGCAGTGGTACAACTTGTTACGACTATGATTATATTAAGGTGAGCCAGGAGAACGGCGGGCGGCGTATCATAAACGAAACTGAGGCATCTTGGGTGCGCCAGATGTATCAATGGCTAGTCAATGATGGACTATCTACCAATGCAATTACCTATCGTCTGAGGGCTTTGAACGCGCCTAGCAAATCCGGTAAAATCTGGAATAGGCGGTCGGTACAAGCAATACTGATAAACCCGGCCTACACTGGCAAGACCTACGTATTCACCACGATTAAAGGCCGTAAACAGTTCACACGGCCAAAAGAGGATTGGATTGAGATATCGGATACCACGCCGGCTATTATCAGCCGGGAGCTATTTGACGCGGCACAAAAGCAGTTGAAGGTAAATCAGGCTAACGCTTCACGGAATAATAAAGTCCACCAGTACCTATTACGGCAACATTTACGCTGCCGCCAGTGTGGACTCTCTTATGTGGGTGCGATCTCTGTAAGCACACAGTATGGGAAGCGATATGTCCAGCGCTATTACCGTTGTATGGGCAAGCTGAAGATGTACGCGCCGCTTGAGCGGTGCTGTAATAAGGGCTGGAGCGCCAACAAGCTAGAGGGCATAGTATGGGCGAAGCTGGAAGAATACCTTAGCAAGCCGGAGATTATTGTCAGTGAGCTTGAAAAGCAGCGTCAGGACGCTAACCAGATAGGCGTATTTGAGGAAGAATTACAGCAAGTAGATCGCCAGCTTAAGGCGGTTGACCGTGAGCAGCACCAGCTTCTACAGTGGGCACTAAAGGACTTCCCTGCGAGCCAAGTTGAGACTGAGAATAGGCGGCTAAACAAAGCACGGGAAACACTGACAGCACAAAAGTCGGAGCTTGAAATACAGATTAAGGCTAGCCAAGAGGCTATCATTGACGTACCTAAGCTGGAGAGTTTTATTGAGCTTTTGCAGGGCCGGATATCCGGGCTGGACTTTGAAGGTAAGCGCCAGGTGCTAGATATGCTCGATATTAAGGTGTGGCTTGACAGTGAGAGCGTGGAAGTTACCGGCGTCCTACCTGTTACCGATGATGTTATTGTGCACACGCAATCTTTACGATGTTGCTCCCACCGAGAGACTTAAGATAGGTAAG
>JBEKTM010000009.1:0-28661 GCA_049516035.1 Dehalococcoidia bacterium | reverse complement strand
AACACGAATTTCCACAATGGTATTCTCGAAGCGCCTGAGATAAGTCCAGCTATATCGAATGGTAAAACAGGCTGGAGGGACAGAAGAAAAATGGCTAAGGTGCCATATCGCTTCATCCACCCCACAAGCTTTTCATATCCTGGCGTAGCCTCACTAACTATTATCTTTTTCCCTAAATAACCAGCATAATAGCCCGTTATTTCCCCCAGGGTGCCAGCACTACTGGCTACAAGAGCTACAATAACTGGATCCCAGTATCGTGCTGCTGTTATCATCACGGCAACGAAAATAGGTACTGGCACAATAATACTGGCATTACTTACCAAAGTGGTTATAAAAACAACCAGATAAGCTGTAGTGGCCAATCCTCCCTCTGAAATATTGAAATAAGCCCCTAAGTATTGAAGCAAATAGACAAGGCCGAAACTGATACCAACGAGGATGGCAACATAAAGCGCCAATTCAAGCCATCTCTTTTGCTTCAGTTTTTCCATTGCCATTAAATTGTCTAACTATCGCGGCAAAGAAGATGCCAGATAGCACTCCAATCTCTGCTTTTTCAGGTGCGAAAACAGCTCTCGGGCTTTTTCCTTCCCTGAGAAAAAGGTAAAAAGACATGGTCCGGAGCCAGCGAGATAAACTCCCGGGGCTCTAGATTCTTCTAGAATCTTCCGGTATTTGCCCAGGCCGGGGAAGAAATCAAAGGCGACCTTTTCGAAGACATTGAACATAAGACTACAGTCAATCGTTTTTCCTCGCTTCAAAGATGTCAAGGCTGCCTGAACGAACTGGCCTTCGGTGTAATGGGCAGCATTTAATCTACCATACATTTGCTTCGTTTTGCCCAGGATTTTAGGTAATGGCGGCACCAGCAACACAAACCAGGTTGCTGGCAAGGATGGCAGTGGGGTGACCTTTTCTCCTTCCCCCCCTACTAAAGCCGTGCCCTTATGGACAAAGAAGGGAACATCCGAGCCCAGCTTGGATGCTAAAGAGACCAGCTCAGAAAGTGGCAACTTTAATCCCCAAAGCTCATTCAGAGCTAAGAGCGTAGCAGCGGCGTCGCTGCTGCCACCCCCCAATCCCACACCCCAGGGTATATGCTTGCGAAGCTCGACTCGTGCCCCCAAGGTACCCTTCGTGCTTTCCTTAAGCAGAATGGTTGCCCTTGTTACCAAGTTGTCATGCTTTAAGTTGGGCTCAGCACATTCCAAGCATATTCCCTCATCTAGCTGAAATTTGAGGACATCGCATAAGTCTATTGACTGAACGATACTGGAGATTCGATGATAATCGTTATCCTTGCCCAGTACTTCGAGGACAAGGTTTATTTTAGCCGGGGCATAAACAGTCAACATTGCAAGTTTTTTGTGAAGGGAGCAAAGATTTTCCAGAGCTCCCTCCACTCCTCCAAGCTCAGGGTTTCCGCCCGCCGTTTAGCTTCTATGCCAGCCTTCTCCAATAATGAAGCCACCTGGCTGGGCGGCATCTCTAAAGAGTGCGCCAGGGAATTGCGAAGCTGCTTACGAGGAGCGCTGAAACCATGCATAACTATATCAAAAAAACCAGCGACATCGGATACCTCGATAGGCGGCTGGGAGTAAACATCCAGGCGTAAAATAACTGAATCCACCCTGGGCGGGGGATAAAAACATGCCGCTGGTACATAGGATATAATAGCAGGCTTACTATAAAACTGAGCTTTAACACTGAGCAACCTCATCTTACCAGGGGCAGCAGCAATAGCTTCACCAACCTCCTTCTGCACCATTACCACCATCTCCAAGGGTCGGGGCTGCGCCTCGAGAAAATGGCTCAATACTGGCGAAGTGATGTAATAGGGAAGATTAGCAATCACTTTATAACCTCGACCAAGTTCGGGGGCGGGTAAATTATCTTTCAAAAGTTGCGCAGGGGTAACCTTGAGTATATCGGCATGGACAATTTTGACATCCGGAAAGGCGGCCAGTTGTTTTTTCAGCAGGGTAACTAATCTGGCATCGAGCTCCACGGCAATGACCCTGGCTCCTTGCCTAGCTAACCCCTCAGTCAGTATGCCCAGGCCCGGACCTATCTCGACTACAATATCCCCACGGCTAAGTTCGGCAGCAGATAGTATACGCTCTAATACAGATTCATCTATAAGGAAATGCTGCCCTAAGCGTTTTTTCGGTTTGAAGCCAGATTTGCGAAGCAATTGCCGGTACAAAAGTGTCAGCCTTGTCCAAACAATTGGTAGAAGCCCTTGCCCACTTTCCTTCCCGTGTACCCAATCTCGACCATCCTCTTCAATAACGGAGCTGGCTTATATCTTTCCCATCCCGTTTGCTGGTAAATCCCTTCCAGGAGGTCAACTATAACGTCTATACCAACCATGTCGGCCAGCTCGAAGGGGCCCATAGGCCAGTTGTGTGATAATCTCTCTATCTTATCTATGTCCTCTATGCTAGCTAGATTCTCCTCCAATAGCTTGGCGGCTTCGTTCATAACCAAGGTTATGATTCTATTAGTCACAAATCCCGGGGAATCTCTAACTACAACTGTTTCCTTGCCCAGAGATTGGACGAAATCCAGGCTTACTTTCAGAGTCTCCTCTGATGTAAGCAAAGTTTTCACTATCTCCACTCCCTTCATTAACGGTACGGGATTCATAAAGTGTGTGCCGATAACCTTGTCGGGACGCTTGGTCGCGGACGCCAGCAAACTTACTGGTATTCCAGATGTGTTAGAAGCCAGAATTGTCTCTTTAGGGCAAATTTCTTCAAGCTGTCCAAATATCGGCAGCTTGACCTCCGCTCTCTCAAATACGGCCTCTATTACATAGTCAGCACTTTTAGCGGCATTTTTCATGTCAATCGAAGTATGAAGCCTGGCCAGAGCTTTGTTCATCTCCTCTTGTTTAATTTTTTCCTTTTGCACAAATTTACCCAGGCTGGACTTTATCATGTTCAAACCACGGTCCAGAAACTCTTGCTTTACGTCGACTATCGTTGTTTCATAGCCAGCCTGTGCCGATACCTGCGCTATGCCGCTGCCCATAGTCCCTGAACCAATAACACATACTTTTTTTATTGCCATATTCGTCACCGCCTTGATTATTTGAGTCTATTTAAAATTTCTTACGCCATGGTATAACCACCATCAACGCTGATGGTCTGTCCAGTTATGAAGTTAGCTCGGTCGGAGGCTAAGAACAGAACAGCATTGGCTATGTCATCTGGTGTCCCCAGACGTCCCAGAGGAATACCCTTAGCTATTTTCTCCAGCGCTTCCGGGGTACCAAATATTTTCATCATCTCGTCCGTCCACATGCTCTCCGAAGTAGTAACATCTCTGCTGGCAGGAACAACGACACCCGGACAAATTACATTGACGTTTATCCCATAACGGCTAAGCTCCCTGGCTAAGGACTTCGTCATAGAAATCACAGCACCCTTGCAGCCACTATAAACAACTTCTCTCAACTGTCCTACTCTGGCAGCATCAGAACTAATATTGATGATTTTTCCGTACTTTCGCTCAATCATATGGTCTAAAACGGCTCTAGTGCAGTTTATATCGCTCCAAAAATTGCGGGCTATCTCTTTTTCCCAATCCTGTCTGGGTTTCCTGACAAAAAGGTCATCCTTGACCCAACCGACAACGTTGACCAGTATATCCACCTGACCAAACTTATCCAGTGTTTGCTTCACCATCGCTTGTACCGAATCCCAGTCGGTTACATCCGTCCTTATGTTCCCAACTCTGCCCTTGCCCAGAGCATTAGCTTCCTTAACTACTCTAGCTCCTTGAGATTCATCCAGTTCGGCTATAGTCACGTTCATTCCCTGCTCAGCAAAAGCCAGAACTATGCCCCGCCCGATGTTGGAACCACCCCCGGTAACAATTGCTGTTTTACCTTCAAGCACTAAGAAATCCATCTGTTAACTTTTTCCTATTTATTTCAAATTTTATAAGCCGTGCACCTGCTCTCGATTTCCAAACCGGGAAGCTGCCTCTACCAGCTAGCTCCAACCAGGCACCTCTATATCACACTAGAAATGCTACTTACCGCTGCTTCCTTCCGGACCTGACGGGGTTCATAGTTTTCCAGTTGCATAGAACCCGATTATCAACGCCGCTCAGCAAAAACGAGTCTAGCCAGCTGTCAACCTCAAACAGGAATTCAGCCCCGCTATAGCGGTTTTCGGGTACAGGGCACCGCTAGTTCCCCGCCTAGCACGGCTCAATTTATGATGTTACCAATAAGCGTTAATTGCGTCAACATTATAGGATAAAGGGAAAATCCCAAATGCTAAACAATGACAAATGACAAAGCTTAAATGTCACATCAAGCTCAAAATCTCAATGACAAAAAGACCTAGTCTTGGCATTTGAGCATTTGGATTTCAATTGTCATTTGGATTTTGATATTTGGATTTGTTTGGAGATTGGATTTTGGTATTTGTAACTTAGCCAATGGGATTGCCACTCCCCGACACGTCACGGCTCGCAATGACAAGGAGTAGAGAGCTCAGAATGACACCCCCCTTTTGTCATTGCGAGGCACGACAGTGCCGAAGCAATCTCGTAGAGGGCAATTAGATGGCCATGCTTCGCTCGCAATGACGAGAAACGAAAGCCTCCTGCAGTTAGTTCCTGGATAATCCTCTTTTTTTGAGCTTCTTTCTATCTATCTTCCCCGAGGCAGTTTTGGGTATACTGTCTATGAATTCAATTCTCTTGGGAAGCTTAAAATCAGCCAGGTTGTGGTAACAAAGATTGGCTAGTTCTTCAGGAGTAGCACTTTGCCCTTCTTTGACTACCACAAAGGCTGTGGGTATCTGTCCTCCGTAGCCATCATCAATACCTACATAGACTGCCTCAGCTATGCTAGGGTGGCTCAGCAACACAAATTCAACTTCTGACGGACCAACCTTAAGCCCGGAAGACGTGACTATTATGAACGATTTCTTCTCTACGTATTCCAGGTACCCTTCTTCATCCATCCTGACTAAATCTCCGGTATAAAACCAGCCATCCTTAAGGACCTGAGCTGTGAGTTTAGGTGCTTTATAGTATCCTTTCATCGCCCAGGGAGCATTGAACACAGCTTCCCCTATTTCGCCCCTAGGAACTTTCTTACCGCTGTCATCCAGTATCTTAAGGCGGCAAATTGGCTTGCCCACGGTCCCCAGTTTACGACTGTTAAAGTTGCTTATGGAGACGGCGGAAACTTCCGTGAGACCGTATACCTCATAAAGGGATAACCCGAACTTATCCTCCAGATTTTCCATCAGCTTGGGAAAGGACTTGGCTCCAGCGGTAACTGCCACTCTTAGCGAATTCAGGTTATATTCTCTCAAAACTTCCTCTCGCATCATCGCCAGGGCATTGTACATGGCAGGAACGCCGAAGATAATAGTTCCTTTCTCATTTTCCACGGCTTCCAGAACAGCTCTGGGAGTGAAATTAGGGATAATCACGATAGTAGAGCCTTTGATAAACGAACCCAGAAGAACCTCACATAAGCCAAAAAGGTGGGAGAAGCGAGCAGGGTCTATAATGGTATCTTTTCCCGTTCGTTGTATAGCTGCGGAAACTATGGGGGGAGTGCCCATAAGGGAAGCATGCGTATGTACCACCCCCTTCTGCCTACCCAGGACGCCAGAGGTGTAAATTATAGTACCTTCATCCTCATCTCTTATATCGATAGCTGGTGATACGGCAGAGCTCTTAGCTATCATCCTGGTATAAGAATCCGAATCAACCTCAATTACGTGCTTTAGTAAAGGAATGTGAGGCAAAACTGAGGAAATCATTTGAGAAAATTCCTTCTCGGTTATCAGGATTTCCGAGTCGGAGTCCAGCAGCAAAGAATCAAGTTCAGGCGCTTTAAGCGCAGTGTTGAGCAGCACAGCTACACCTCCACCTTTAATGACCCCGAAATAATTGATGACCCACTCAGGGCTATGGGACATCAAGATAGCCACATGGGTACCCTTTTTCATCTCCAGCTCCAGGAGGGCATTGGCTACTCTGTTAGAAGCTTCATCCAGCTCACCATAAGTAATCCTCTGAGCACCAAGAACAAGGGCTTCTTTGTGTGGGATTTCGCTGGCAGTATCTTCCAAGGTCTGTTTAATATTCACTTCAGCCTCCGGAAAACCTTATGAAAGAGTATATCGTAATAAAAGGTATACCGTAAAGCCCTCGTCCGCGTTCAATACTTAGTGACACTTCTTTTTTGTCATTGCGAGGAGCGAGATTCCTCGCTTACGCCTCGGAACAGGCTCCGCAATCTCTCCCCCTTTGTCTTTGCGAGGCTGACTTTAGTCAGCCGAAGCAATCTCGTGATGGAACATGAGATTGCCACGCCCCGACAAGTCGGGGCTCGCAATGACACGGAAGGTTATTACCCAATGTTGCAGACACATAAAGGCACAAGGAATAGATTGCTTGGCAATGACGAATTGTTTATGACCTTGAGTATAACATCGAAATCCGAAGGCAATAGACTACGAATCATGTTGTTTTAAACAGGGAGTAGTGGGCACACACTTCCCGGCTAATGTCACAGCTTCGGCAGTTGTGGTGGTGGTTGTTGTTGAGCCTGTATGGCAATTACTTCGCTTCCTTCTCCGAATAGCTCTGACTTGATTTCGTGCACCAGGCCCCAGGACTGCGCTTCCTCTGGATTCAAAGTTATCCTCTCGAGCATGGCATCAGTAACATCTTTGGCACTTTTACCCGTATTGGCTGCAATTACCTTAGCAATGTTCTCCATATCAATCCTCAACCCCTTTAACCTTTCCTCCAGCAGTTTCTCATCTAAATTCTGTTCCCCTCTAAACTGCGCGCTGACGCCGTGAAATAGGAATCTCGCCTGGGGTACTGACAGCCTCTTCGAACCGGCACAGTATAGGACGATGCCTATTGAGTCCACGCTGCCGAAATTGTGCGTAGTTATGGACGCAGGCAACCCCTTCAAATAGTTATATGCGCTTAAACCGTGATCAACAGAGCCGCCCGGCGAAGAGATAAGGATGATGAAATCTTTTATCCCCTGCTTCATTTTCTGGTCGACGGCACTCATTAGAGCATTGACCGTGGCATCAATCACCGGGGCAAAGAACCTGATTACAACTGGTTTCGTAGCCATGTTTTATCCTCCTCCTTCTGGTCTGTACTCTATCTCATTTCTGTAAATCTGTCTTGATTATAGCAAATATCGTAGAGTTAGGAGGTTACTATACCCATTCATATGATTAGTGACACATTATTATCACTGAGAAGAGCCTTTTCCCTTCGTCGTTGCGAGGAGCATAGCGGTTGCGAGGCGAAGCCGAAGCAAACTCAACGAGATTCCTCGCTTACGCTTCGGAACAGGCTCCGCAATCCCTGAGATTGCCACGCCCCGACAAGTCGGGGCTCGCAATGACACGGAAGGTTATTATCCAATGTTACAAACATATTATAAAGTGTCGCTAATCTATCTGAACTAGAGCAGTTACTTAACAACTCTCTCCTCAACGTTAGTAATTTCGATACAGCTGAGCGTAAAATTGAGGTCGGGAAGCTTTGCTGTGCTATACTTACACATAGGAATTAGCTATGAAAGATAGGGGTAAAGTAAATCCTAGAGGCAAGCTAGAATCTCTGGCTAAGGACATGGGGGCAACTTACTTCGGTATAGCTGACCTTACTCCTGCCCGACAGCGTATTTCCGAGCAGGGCGGAGAATTTCTCACTCAGTTTCCACGAGCTGTTTCTCATGGCTTCGTTCTTACGGATGGCATTGTAAATACGCTGGTCCACCATAAAAATATTGCTGCCCTGAATAATTATTGGTATTACGTGTATCAAATTATAAATCCTCGCATAGACTCGATTTCTGCGATGTTAGCCCAATCCCTGGATAAAGCCGGCTTTCAAGCCTTCGTTGTCCCGTCGTCTCAAACAGTGGATAGAACCAGGCTTACTGGTGTGTTCTCCCACAAATTAGCAGCTCATTTAGCTGGGCTGGGATGGATTGGCAAGAGTGCCTTGCTCATTACACCGGAACACGGTCCCCGCGTGAGATGGGGCACGGTACTCACAGATGCTCCGTTAGAAGCGGGCATGCCTATGGATGAGATGTGCCAAGACTGCTATGCATGTGTGAAAGATTGTCCGGCACATGCTTTTACCGGACAGACTTTCGATAAGCCCAGGCCGAGGAGCGAGATATTCGCTGCTGAGGCGTGTGACCACTACCTACGCGAACGAGAGACTCTGCACAGGGCTTGCGGTATATGCGTTTATATCTGTCCGTTCGGGAGAAACAAGTGAGCAAAAACTTTTCTGGGTAGTCTCCACAGTTTGCTTTTCGTATCTGCGTTTGATAAGCGACATCTCTGCATGGTCTAGTTCAGATAGATTAGTGACACTTTATGTGTTTGTAACATTGGGTAATAACCTTCCATGTCATTGCGAGCCCCGACTTGTCGGGGCGTGGCAATCTCTGGGATTGCTTCGGCTGACTTTGCCAGCCTCGCAATGACAAGGGAGCGTGTCACTAAGGTATTGAACGAATACACTGCACACCCGCCTTAGCTATGGTATATTATATTGACGGAGTCTTATGAAAGACGTAAATAAGGTCAAGCAGAGGATAAAAGAACTGCGGGAGACAGCTAATTACCATAATTACCGCTACTATGTGCTGGACAGCCCTGAAATCAGCGATGCAGAGTATGATGACTTGATGAAAGAGCTCAGGCAGCTTGAGGCTGAGCACCCTGAGCTTGTTACCCCGGACTCTCCGACGCAAAGGATTGGAGCACCTCCTGTAGAAGCGCTCGGAGTCGTCGAACATCACCAGCCCTTGTTGAGCCTGGCCAATGCTTTTTCTTATGAAGAACTGGCAGCCTGGCATAAAAGAGTAAGCAACCTTCTAGGCGGGCGCCAGTTTGACCTTGTTTGCGAGCCCAAAATTGATGGACTGGCAGTAGCCTTGACTTACGTTGATGGCTTGCTCTTCACAGGAGCAACCAGGGGGGATGGCTACCGCGGTGAGGACATCACGCAGAACTTGAGAACCATCAGGAGCATTCCCCTTTCCGTGCCCAAGGAGGCGCCGCCCAGATTTGAAGTCCGGGGCGAAGTTTATCTTCCTAAGGCTGGTTTTAAGAAGCTCAACGAAGAGAGGGCTAAAGAGGAGCTGCCTCTTTTTGCCAATCCCAGGAATGCCGCTGCTGGCTCGGTAAGACAGCTCGATTCCAGCATCACTGCTCGACGTCCTTTGGACATCTTCATTTATGGATTAGGTTGGGCTGAAGGCAAGGCGGTGCCCGACACTCACTGGGAAATCATGCAATACCTCAAGTCCCTGGGTTTCAAGATAAACCCCAATATCGCTCTATGCCGCTCCCTCGATGAAGCGGAGAAATATCATCAGAGCTGGGTAGAAACCCGGGAAAAGTTCCCTTATGAAGCTGATGGCATAGTGGTAAAGGTCAATTCTATTGCCCTCCAGCAAGAGCTGGGCACTGTGGCTCACGAGCCAAGATGGGCTATTGCCTATAAGTTTCCCGCCATCCAGGGCACCACAAAGCTAATTGACATCGGCATAAATGTGGGGAGGACGGGGAGCCTTAATCCCTACGCTATTCTAGAGCCAGTCCAAGTAGGGGGTGTAGTTATCAGTTCGGCAGCACTGCATAATGAGGAGGACATTCACCGCAAGGACATCAGGATTGGAGACTGGGTTGTGGTGCAGCGGGCTGGTGACGTCATTCCTGAGATTGTCGAACCCATAATCAGCCGCCGTACTGGCAAGGAGAAAATCTTCTCCATGCCCAGTCGCTGTCCTGTGTGTGGAAGCGATGTCATAAAGCCCGAAGGTGAAGCCATGCACCGCTGCACCAATGCTGCCTGCCCCTCTCAAGCCCTGGAGAGAATCAAGCACTTTGTCAGCCGCGGGGCCATGGATATGGATGGCGTGGGTGACAAGCTATGTCAGGTTTTATTCAAAGATGGCTTGGTCAAGGATGCTGCCGATTTATACTACCTCACCAAGGAGCAACTTCTCAGTCTGGAAAGAATGGCAGACAAAAGTGCCTCCAATGTGCTTAACTCTATCGCAAGAAGCAAGGATAGAAGATTGGCTCGAGTTATCTTCGCCCTGGGAATCCTGCATGTCGGTGACCAATACGCCGAACTATTGGCAGAGCGATTTAGTAGCATAGATGCTCTAGCTAAAGCCAGCCAGGAAGACCTTTCGACCATTCCCTCCATCGGTCCCAAGATAGCTGAAAGCATCGTGGCCTTTTTCAGACAGGAAGGAAATAGGCGAATTATCGAAAAGCTGAGGAAGGCCGGGGTGAGGCTGAAAAGAGAGAAAGTTAAGGAAGCCCAGCCTGAGGAGTTACCTTTAGCCGGACGGGAATTTGTTTTAACCGGGAAGCTGGAATCCTTCTCTCGCCCAGAAGCGGAAGCCAAAATAAAGGCTCTCGGTGGCAAGGCCGGCTCGGATGTCACCAGGAAGACCTCTTACGTGGTGGTGGGCGCCGACCCTGGCTCCAAGTTAGCCAAAGCTGAAAAGTTGGGGATAAAGACGCTCAGCGAAGCTGAGTTCCTAGAGTTGCTGGATAAGGCTGCAGGCAAATTGTAGGAACTCTCTTAACTCTAAGTTTATCGGAATTGGATTTACTAATCTTATTGGGCTATAACGCTCTAGCTTTGCTTTCAGTTCGTTAAATCTAGGACGGAGGTTACCAAACTATGGTTTTGGAATAAATAATCTGAACTAGTCTTCAGGGGGCAGGTCGCCATCTCCAATGAGTATCCTCTTGAAGTCTTCAAAGCGCATCTTCTTATTGATGAGTTCCTGAAGGGCATGGTCAACTTTAGATGTGTCAAAGGCAGGCTTTTCGGTAATTTCTGAGAAAAGCTCGATCAGCTTCGGTTTGAGGTCATTTACTTTTGCACACCATCTACTAAAAACATCCGATTCTGAATGCCCATAGTACAATTCAGCCAGTGGCTCATTCAAGGCTATGTGTAATAGAGAGAACAACATTAGGAAACCCAGCTGAATAGAATGCTCCGTTTCTGGAGTCCTTGCACTCCCAAAATGGAATTGGCGCAACATTCCCTGTTCTCCAACATCCATTTCTTGCGTATGCGACAAAGAAGCAAGGAGATTAGCATGTCCACCATGGCTAAGAAGACCGTACCAGGCATATTCTTTGGCGCGTATGCCCAATTCCAACAGCTTAGCATTAACGTCTTTAGGTTGATATTCTGCTAGATTTATCAACCATCTCTTGGCCACCTTGGGTTTCTGTAGGAACAAACGGAACAGCATCGTGCATTCGATAATATCCCGTATGAGCGGCTGTGCTTGGTCTGGTAGCCCCCATAGAAGCAGCTTCTTAGCTCCCTCAGCGTCATTAAACATTCTAGTGGCCAGTGTTGCCAATGCCAACTCGTCTTCGGCGGTATCCTTACGACGTCCGCCAAGGGGCTTGAAAGACTCTAATATCAGTTCAAGCATTCCAGCAAACAAAAGGCGTTCTTCCAGAAATACTCCCTTATGCCATTCAGAGATTTTGGCTTCAACCTCTTCTATTTTAGGGTAGCTGGTCTCGTACTCTTCGCCCATCTTCCGTCTAATCCTATTATACCCTTGCTAGCTCAGTGAAGTTTGAGGATAGATTATATGTGATTCCCGGCCAACCCTCCGCTGGCTTCAGCGAATTCACCAAATCCACTTGGATAATACGCGAGCCAAGTGCTAGAACGCAAATCGTCCCTGTTATGTGACTAAGAGTTACAAGCGTCACATTTGCGCCGACAGCCAGATCAAACTGTTGCTCACCTTCAAGCGAATTGACAATAACAAGGCAAGGATGGTTTCCTATATTCTGAATTATCACCCCATTATCTGTGCCGGTTACGGAAACCTCTGATGAAATTCCCCCTTCGTATGATAACCCTATGTATGATAAGCCCACCAAGGCTAACATGGCTAAAGCAATAATACAGCAAATTAGAATAGCTATTCTCATTGACTTTCTCTTAATTCAATTATATCACATAGGATTGAGCAACTTTGGGAAGGGATTTGCCTTTCGTCACAAGCATAACAAAACGTCAAATTGTGCAAATATGGGTGGGGTGTTTTTCTTTTGGGTACTTGCTGGAGATCCCAGTCTTATCGGCGACTCACATTGACAGACGAAACAAGCTCCCCGCTTCCATTGAATTATGTCTTGAAAGTGAATATACTCATGGATAGGCAGGACATGTCACTATGGAGAGGATTACCTTAGAGGTAGAGAGTCTACCTATACTGGTGTACGTTGGCACCACATATCCGCACCGTATAACTGTACGAAATCATGAAACTCATTCAGCGACCGTGGTGCTGAAGAGTAATCGTAATGATTTCGTTTACGGACTCACCATACCTGCGGGTGGCAGCACAGACCTGGAGATTAAGGAAGAATTTGAGAATGTCGGAAGGCAGACAGTAACATATACAGTAATGATGGATGGCAAGGTACTTGCTTCAAGATCTCAGCTGGTAGAAGCCAAAACCCATGCAGCGGTGGTGAAGACGCTAAGATCTACAAGCCAGTCCATAACACGAGGAGAGCTTGAGAATGGCGGAAGTCAGACACCACCGTATGCAGTAATGAACGTTGGAAATGTGCCCGATTCGGGATCTCAACTGGCTGAGACTCATCTGACAGAAGCCGCGAGGTCAGAATCTGCAAGCCGGTCCGAAACACGGATCACTCTCCTGGTCTTACTAGTATTTGCCCTAGCCATTTCAAGTCCTGTCTGGTGGCCAAGAATATCAGGCTTCCTTAGTGGAGAAACCTCAGGCACGTATGGAGACTATTACCTGGGGATTGTAATCGAAAAGGGGGCTCTCCAAGTAGATAGCTATGGGAATTTAATAGTCCTAATAAATAACAAAAATGCTCACAATCCCACATACTCCCAGCTCCTGGATTTTCTGTCATTGGATAATACAGACTTATACCCATTTCAGGCAACTGCGACGATTCCTCCTCCCCGTTCTGGCAATCCTGAAAACTATGTAGATTTGCAATACTGGAAAGAGATAATCGATGGCACAGCACAACCGAATCCCCCTAGGATATGTGCCGACTACGCGCAGCGGCTACATAACAATGCCGAGATGGTAGGGATCCGGTGTGCCCTCGTATCAGTTGCACTAAACGGCCCTACTTACAACCATATGTTGAATGCCTTTGAAACCACCGACAGGGGATTGATTTACATAGATGACTCGGGAACTGACGGGTCACATAATGTTGACAAGGTTGTTGATGTTGAAATTGGAGAGTCATATGTGCCACAAAGTCTATTTCCAACGCCTGGATGGAGCTCCACTTGGCAGAATTCTGGAATAGTCAATGATGTCTTCATTACGTGGGACGGTGTCTGGAACAAGTAAAACGGCACTCCAAAACCACTCGGTTTCGAAGCGTCGTAGAGGGTATGAGTGCAGAAGGAAACGAGACATATGGCAGATGAGTTTACTACCTTGTGTATCAAGACTCTAAGGGAAAGGATGGAGGAGGAATGCCCCAATTACACTTGGGTTACAGAAAAACGCTTTGAGATCAGTGGCGGCACTGCTTCAATTGACATATGTGGAGAAAACACTAAGTCGGTTCTTATTGAGCTTGAAATACACAGGGGTGACCCTAGAAACAACGCTGAAAAATTGCTCCGAATGAACAGGTGCAGAGGGGTACTTGTTCTTCACATATTCTCGCCCTACTACGAAGTCACACCACATCACGAGTTGGCCAGCTTCTGTGAACACATTCTACCCGAGCAGTTTGGGAAGGTGGATATTTCCTATAAAACTCTTCGTTGGAACTTGGACAAATTGCCAAACGTCCGGAAGGCATGCCAAGTCCTTCCAGACTCACGAAAGGATTTCCCACCACATAGCGAAATCAAAGAGGCAATCGAGGAGCTAGCCAAAGATTTGAAACAACTAATATTGGGGTGGGAGACACAGAAAGCATCCCGTTCTTCAAACGAGTTACAATTATCTTAGTCATTACACCTTATAGGCAACAAGAAACTGAGAGAGTTTTAACTACTATAATATGTGTAAAACAGAGCGATAAGGCACGGCAGGCGCTAAATGCGAATGGCAGGAACAGAGTGGCTTGCAGGCTTATTGGGGTTTGGGGGTCAGGTAACATCTAGCCAAAATGTTATCCCTTCAGGTCAACTTGCCGACCCACTCACAGCCACAGCATACATCGTAATCGTAAATGATTCTCCGCTCTAATTCTCATCTTCTAGAGTGGTTTGAGTTAATGTGGTTTATGCAGCCTTTCTAAAATAGGATATTCCAAAGTGTTAAAGCTAAATACTGGCGAATAAAGGGCCACCTAGCTAAGAACCCCTAAAATGCCATAATTCAATTAGTCATACTGGTAATTCTGCCGTACTATTGGGACGGTTGCCTGTCCCTCAGCATCATTTTCAGCCTGTCTTGCTTCTTTCTGTACCGGTCTCGCAAAAAAGCGAACGCAATCTCAATAGTGATAAAGGCAAGAGCCACATTCGTCATGAAGTCCCACGTCGCAGGAATAACCTTCCATAGAGCAAGCCCACCAACCAGAAGGCACATAAACGCAATCGTTACGAATGGAATCATTACAACAGTCCATTGTGTGGCTCTAAATCTGGCATCTTGAATTTCCTCCTGAATTCTTGCCACTTGGAGTGGAGTCATTTCGTGGTCGCTTAAATCACACCCGCACTGCGGACAAAACTTGGCATCCCCTGGAATCTTCTTATTACACAACGGGCATTTTTTCATTCCGAATCCTAGCTTTCGCCGACGATTAGTCTCTGCACTTCTACTATTATTATATCATAAGTGATTCTCAACCTTAATTCTCATCTTCTGGGATGGTTTAGGTTAGTGTGGTTTATGCAGCCTTTCTATAACGACATTCGTTAAAGTATCACGGCTAAATACTACGGATTGGAGAAAGCTATTATTGAGTCATATTAATCTAGTGTCCATAGTAGAAACTGGTAGAAACTGTTATAATAAAAGCGGCCCAAACGAGCGGTGGTGCTCTTAAATAAACAGGGGAGGCTAAATATGACAGTAGATTTAGAATCGCAAAACCTAGTTTTGAGATTGTGGTTCCTGATGCACCGAGACTACAGCCTGCTTAGGCGCTGTGAGGACCGAACGTACGCCGAACAGGGGCTTACCATGGAGCAGTTCTCAGTGCTCGTGGCTATGAAATACATCGGTAACCCCGTAAGGCCAACCGACGTAGCCGAGTGGATAGGACGTAGCCCGAACAGCGTCAGTATGATAATCGACCGCATGGTCAAAGCTGGTCTGGTAAGAAGGATAAGAGATAAGAGTGACCGCAGGGTAGTACGTCTGGTTACCACCAGCAAGGCAGAGAGCGCCGTTGAACGCTCAACTCAAGTGGGCTGGGAATTCATCCAGAAAATCATGTCGCCACTGTCACACGAGGACAGGCATACCTTTGCCAGGCTGTTTGAGACGCTAAGATACGAGACATTGAACTATCTCCACCCCGGACAAGATATAGAGGCAATGGAGATAAAGGACGACAAGAACCATGCCGATATGATGAACCGGCTGTTTCAGCACGTTTTGCCCTCTACTGCTCAAGCCAACCGTCAGGGTAGTGAGAAGGGAAAGACTAGGCGAATATAAGGCCATTTAGCTAATCAAGCTTAAAAAACAGAAGACTGAAGCGAGTTAAATCAATCAAGCTTGCTGTTTCAGGCAAGCAGCATTTGCTTAGCGTCAAGAGAATCAGCCATAATATCTGGAGACTGAATTCCCATAAATTCTAAGTCAATCGGCTTCCATTGATTCTGATATACTGAGATTCCAAAGTAATGGATATAAACGACATTAAGGAGAAGGTCAGGAATAGCAATTATAAAATTTCCTTCACCCATACAGAAAAACTCAGGCAAAGGAAAATTGAAATACGAGAATTAGAGGAAGCGATATTTACTGGCGAGATAATAGAGAAGTATCCCGCCGACCCACGAGGACCAAGTTGCCTGATATTGGGGTATACCCAACGAAATAGACCACTGCATATAGTATGTGGCATAATAGAAGGGGAGTTACTTATTATTACGGCATATGAACCTAGTCTTGAGGAGTGGAAACCTGATTGGAAAACAAGGAGATAGTTAAATGGCCGACAAATGTTTTTTTTGTAAGGGTAAGGTAGTCCAAGAAAAGGTTAATGTAGATTTTCGCTGGGGAAAGGATCTGGTAGTTATTGAAGGTGTTCCTGCGACGGTGTGTCGCCAGTGCGGTGAGAAATATTTTGACGCCGAAGTCTACAAGGAGATGGAAAAACTGGCGAAAGGCAGAATAAAGCCACTCAAACATCTGACCATTGACGTTATCAAGTTTGAGCATCCTGTGCCTGCTTGATGGTAGCGAAATCTGATGAAGCTCATTGTCGGGCTGGGCAATCCCGGCAAGACTTATGCCTATAATCGCCACAATGTTGGCTTCCAGTGCCTTAATTACTTCGCCAAGCTTCATTCCATCCGCTTTGACCAAAGGCAATGCCGGACTAGAGTAGGCATCGGCGAAGTACGGGGTGAGAAGCTGCTGCTGGCTAAGCCCGGGACATTTGTGAATCTCAGCGGCAACTCCGTGGCTGGTCTGGTGCATAAGCATAACATCCCTGTGAGCGACCTCCTGGTAATATATGACGACCTCGACTTGCCTCTGGGCAAGATTCGCCTGCGCCAGAGTGGAAGCTCGGGAGGACACAAGGGGATGAACTCTATTATCTCCGCCCTGGGTAGCGAGGACTTCCCCCGAATCAGGGTGGGGATCGGGCGACCCGAGGCAGAGGAGCAATCCGTTAGCGAAGAGGCTATAGTCAATTATGTGCTCAGCGATTTTTCCCCTCAGGAAGAAGCAATAATCAAGCCTGTAATTGCCAGGGTAGCCGAAGCCATCGATTGTTTTCTTACCCAGGGAATAGAGGCAACCATGAACAAGTTCAACTAGCTGCTTTATAAAGCCTAAAACTATCCTCAAACTTCACCGAAAACTGTTCTCATTGTTGCTCCGTTAGCTTCAGCCTATAGCCGAAAAATTAGTTTCTTGCGTTCCACATATTATGGAAATATAATGAAACCATGCTTTGCCCCAACGATAGGACTGAAATGCACCAGGTTAAAACAGTAGGGCACTACGGTGAGCCAATCATTGTTGACCAGTGTGAGAAGTGTGGAGGTATCTGGTTCGACGAGTCGGAGCTATTTCGGGCAAAACAAGGTGAGGCAGAGAAAATCGAGCTACTGAATGCCGAAATTCTACGGACTCCCTCCACGATTGAGAATTCCACCTTATCTTGCCCCAGAGACCAATCAGCAATGCAGCGATTTACTGACAAGTATTTCCCTCAGGATATTGTCTTAGTGCGCTGCCCATCGTGTCATGGAATCTGGATCAATAGAGGCACGTTCACGAAGTATCAGCAATTCCGCCAAAAATTAATGCCGAAGAAGAAAAGCCCTCAAGATGAGAGACTGGAAAAAAGCATTGCTCCGTTGATGGTATCATACAAATACGAGTGCGAACGCTCAAATGAAGCACAGAGAAGAGATGTCGATACTGCTCTTAATATCCTGAAAACAATTCTAAGGTTGTTCATTTTCAAGTCTTAATAAATCAACAAGGGTAGAAGATAACGATAGGATATTAAATGACACATTTGCTCATCTTGTTACCTCTGGCGTAACAATATAGTAGAAAGTTATCCAACAATATAGCGTTTAGTCCAATCTGCTAAACTCGCAGAACAGACGATATTGATACATCTTTTGCTTAACCCTATTATAGCCATGCGGCTTGCAACTCTCATAACTTGACAATCACCTAGCTATTGCACACAATTGAGAGAGAGGTAAGCGACGGTGAAGGAGAGGAAAGGAAAAGAACTGCCGAAAGGGAAGCCTAGAGGAAGAGGCAAGCGCTCTTCCAGCACCCGCAGTCAGCATAGTATTGCCCACAGCCACGCCCGTAGCCCGAGCATCCAGCCCGTAGATTGGGAGGAGAGGTACCATGCCCTGTTCGATCGCTCGCTCCAATATGCCATTATACAAGACTTTGAAGGCAATATCCTGGATGCCAATGAAGTAGTCTTGAAGTTGCTGGGTTATGACAGGGAGGATATTCCCCATCTCAATATTGCCTCCCTGTTGAGCGAGGACCAACTGCCCAAGGCATTGGCTGCGCTGCAGGAATTGAAAGATACCGGGATGACGAAGCAGGTCAATGAGTGGAGGCTCAAGCGCAAGGACGGCTCCTTTGTCGATATGCTACTGTCGGGAGCTCTTATCTACCGAGAGGGAAAGCCCCATGCCATTCTGGGAATTGGTATAGATATTACCGAGCGCAAGCGGGTGGAAGAGGCACTACGCCAGAGCGAGGAGAAATATCGCAAATTAGGCGAGCAATCTTTGATGGGGCTAGTCATAAATCAAGATTTCCGCATTATCTTCGCCAACACTGCCTTTACCGAAATCTTCGGATACAGTATTGATGAGCTACTATCACTCCCGCCAGAAAAAGTGCAGGCGATGATACACCCAGAAGACCAGGCTCTCGTCTGGGGGCGCTTCCGTGACCGACTGGCCGGTAAAGCAGTGCCTCCACATTATGAATATCGCGGCATCCGGAAAGATGGGTCAATATGCTGGCTGGAGACGTATTCTAACCGTATTGAGTATGGCGGGAAACCTGCCATCCAGCAAGCCATCATAGACATCACCGAGCGCAAGCGGGCTGAAGAAGCTTTGCGTCTCTCGGAGCAGAACTTCCGCGACTCGATAGAAAAATCTCCCTTAGGCATACGAATTGTCAGTGGAGATGGAAAGGCGCTTTACGTCAACAAGACTTTGCTGGACATTTGCGGCTATGGCAACCTTGAGAAACTTGAAGCTGTGCCTAGAAATCAACTCTATACGCCTGAGAGCTACGCTGAACACAGGGAAAGGGTAAATAAGAGGAAACGAAGAGAATATGTGCCCTCAAATTACGAAATTAGCATTGTGCGTAAAGATGGTCAAGTTAGATGGTTATCGGTATCCCGCAAAGAAGTGCTGTGGGATGGTGAAAAGCAATCCCAAGTAGTGTATCAGGATATCACTGAGCACAAGCAAGCAGAGGAGGCGCTGCAGGAGAGAGACGAGCGGTACCGGGCCTTATTCGACCGCTCACTTGACTACGTTTACACACACGACTTTGAAGGCAATTTCCTCGATGCCAATGAGACAGCTTTGAAGTTATTGGGCTATGAAAGAGAAGATATCCCCCACCTCAATTTTGCCTCCCTGGTAAGCGAGGACCAGATGCCCAAGGCCCTCGCCGCGCTTCAGGAATTGAAGGACACCGGGACTCAGAAACAGGTGAATGAGTTCAGACTCAGGTGCAAGGACGGTTCATTTGTGGACATGGAGGTCACAGCAGCCGTTATTTACCACGAGGGAAAGCCCTATGCCATTCAGGGCATTGGTGGAGACGTCACCCGGCGCAAAAAGGCAGAGAAAGCACTTGAGAAATCCGAGGAACGTTACCGCCAGTTTGCAGAGAACGCTGGTGAGGCTATCTTTGTCGTCCAAGACGGCGTGATCAAATTCATTAATCCCAAGGGAGCCGAGCTTGCTGGCTATTCAATAGAAGAACTGGTCTCCAAGCCGTTTGTGCAACTTATCCATCCCAACGACGTTGATATGGTGGCTGACCGCTACGCCAGGAGGCTTAAAGGGGAGGCTGTTCCCCAAATATATAACTTCAGGATTATTAGGAAAGACGGTGATATCAGGTGGGGTGAGCTTAATGCCGTGCCAATTTCATGGGACAACAGAGCAGCGGTGCTGTGTTTCGCGAGCGATGTCACCGAGCGCAAGCGAGCAGAGGAAAGGCTAAAAGAGTCTGAACAGAAATACCGAACTATTCTTGAGGAGATGGGCGATGGCTATTTCGAGACTGACCTCGCCGGTAATCTTACTTTTGTTAATGATGAAATGACTCGTCGCTTAGGCTATTCAAGGGAAGAGCTAATTGGGATGAATTATGGAGCCCTGAGACCTAAAGAGGAGTCGAAAGCTGTTTTCGAAGCCTACAATCGCATGTATAAGACCGGTGAGCCATTGCGCGATTTTTTCACCGAGATTATTTGCAAAGACGGGAGGCATATATTTGCCGAAACCTCGGCTTTCCCCACAAGAAATGAAAAGGGCGAGATTATCGGGTTCCGGGGAATTCGCCGCGACATCACCGAGCGCAAGCGGGCCGAGGAAGCACTACGGCAATCTGAGGAGAGATACCGGACCATACTGGAAGAGATGGAAGAAGGCTATTATGAAGTGGATTTAGCAGGCACCTTCACCTTCGTCAACGATGCAATGACCCGCATCCTTGGGTATTCGCGAGATGAATTGATTGGAATGAACTACAAGGCTTATACTCCCCAAGAGAGCATCAAGCCCATTTTCCAAGCGTATAATCGCGTGTACCGAACGGGTGAGCCGTTGAAATGGTATCCCATGACGGAGTTCAGGAAGGATGGCACGCTAATACTCGCCGAAGACTCGGTTTTGCCTCTGCGGAATGAAAAAGGCGAGGTTATCGGATTCCGCGGTATTAGCCGCAACGTTACCGAGCACAAAAAAGCAGAGGAGGCGTTGAGGCAGTCTGAAGAAAGATACCGGGCTATACTGGAGGAGATGGAAGATAGCTATTTCGAGGTTGACCTCGGCGGAAACCTCACCTTTGTCAATAATGCGGTGTGCCGTGACTTGGGATACTCAATAGAAGAACTGATTGGAATGAGCTATAAGGGCTTTACGGCTGAAGATGATATCAACTCCGTATTTCGAGTTTTTAATGAAGTGTACCGGACCGGTGTGCCAAACAAGGGCTTCCCCTGGAAAATCACCCGCAAAGATGGGACCCACGGGTTTGCTGAAACATCGGTCTCTCCTCTGCAAAATGACAAGGGCGAGATTATCGGGTTCCGAGGTGTTGGGCGTGACATCACCGAGCGCAGGAAAATGGAGGAGCAACTCATACTTACTGACCGGCTGGCTTCAGTCGGTCAGCTTGCAGCCGGGATAGCCCATGAGTTAAATAATCCGCTTACCGGTGTCATTGGTTTCTCGGATCTGCTATTAGAAAGAGACTTCCCAGCAGATGTCAAAGAGGATCTGGAAACTGTCAATCGAGAAGCCAAGCGCGCCGTCAATATAGTAAAGGGGCTTCTCTCCTTTGCCCGCGAGCAAAAAACCGAAAAGTCGCTGGTGAACATTAACATCATCATTCAAGGGGTACTGCAGATACGCTCCTACGAGCAAAGAGTAAGCAACATTGAAGTCGATGCCCGATTGGCACCTACCCTGCCTCAGGTTATGGGCAATGGAGTTCAACTACAGCAGGTCTTCATAAACATCATCGTTAATGCTGAACAGGCTATGACGGAAGCCCATGGGAGAGGTAAGCTTACCATTGTTACAGAACAGGTTGGCGATATGGTTCGGGCTTCTATTACTGATGATGGTCCGGGAATCAGTCCGGCCGACATGAAGCGCCTCTTCACTCCATTCTTCACCACCAGAGAGGTGGGCAAAGGCACCGGGCTTGGACTAAGCATTTGTCATGGGATAGTCACTGAACACGGTGGCAAGATATACGTCGAGAGCGAGCTTGGTAAAGGAGCTACCTTTGTGGTAGAGTTACCCATCAGCAAATAGTAAAGAGGAGAGGCGTACAATAAATACTTCTGATAGCACCACGAAGAGAATCCTGGTAGTCGAGGATGAACCGTCGATTGGCAATATGTGCCAAAGAGTCCTTAGTAGGGAAGGATTGGAGGTGGAGATTGCCGTCAATGGGAGCTTGGCTCAGGATATGATAAAGAAGAAGCAATATCACATTTGTCTGATTGATATCAGGACGCCAAAAATGAGCGGTTCAGAACTCTATCAATGGCTGCAAAAGAAATATCCTCAGGTGGCAAACCACGTAATATTCACTACCGGGAGCGTGATAGACGAGAAAACCATGGCTTTTGTAGAGCAAAGTGGTAGGCCATTTTTACCCAAACCATTTACCCCCGATGAGCTAACAGCAATAGTGAAAGAAGCTCTAAAGCAGCTGGAAAAGTAGCGCGCTTTTTTATTTCTGCCCATCTCGTGTGATTTCAAAGTTGCTTGTGCTGCTACGAATGATGAGCTTCCCAAGTCCGGTGGAACCAGATAAGCGCAGTTAAGAAGACCCCACCTATCAGGTAGCCTCCTATAACATCACTCGGCCAGTGGACACCCAGGTAAACTCGGGAAGTACCGATTAAGAAAATTAAAGCTATTAAACCGGCAAGAACCAGCATCCGCAGGACACGATTCTTCAAATTGATGCAAATAAAGTAGGCCGTAAGTCCCAATATTAAAATAGCAAAGAATGCATGTCCACTAGGGAATCCGTTACCTTGCTCGGGGGATAAGACGTGAACCAGGTCGGCCGAGGGCCGCGGACGATTGATGGCCAGTTTCAATGCCGTATTTACAAGCGTGATTAATTCCGCCACAAGAATTATGATAGCCTCCAGCCTACCTATTCGCCACCAAACAACGATACCGATGACAACAACTATCAGCACCGAGAACCAGCCCCCAAAGATAAAGGAAATACACTCCATGGTTGACAGTATGAGATGATTATTAAAAGATTGTAACCAGAGAGTCAGGCATAGGTCACCAGGAAACCTGGGTGCGAAGCGAGCGTAAATGGAAATGACCAAGGCTAGGATTGCCAGGAATCCAACAATCAGCTTGAATTTAGTGTTTTCCGACACCTTGCACCGATAAGAATGAAAAGGATGACCAGCAAGATTATAGCCCAGGATGGTAGAGTTGAATATCCCTAGCCCCGAACAATAGTTTGTCCTGTTACCTATGGCGTAACAATATAGCGGAATGTTAGGCTTAAACTTAAATTATTCGTCAGGGAAGAAAACGATGATATAATTGTGGGATAATAAGCCTAGTAATTGGGCGATTTTAATATTGCAAATTCGCTAAGGAGAGAAATGCGTTTTAAATGTGTTACTTGCGGAATTGAATTCACTACTATAGAGCAATTAGCTAGCCATAAGAAACAGCACCAGGCTGGTCCCAGAAGCTCTTCAGGAGTAATCTGCCTGGGCTGCGGCAAAAGTATCGCTTTGGAGCCATCTAAAGCTAACTACAGCGGGCCGCTCACCTGTCCTAATTGTGGACGAACAATGACCGTCGTCATAGAAAATGGTGAAGTAGCCGTAGCTCGGCTTGGCTAGGTTAGTAAATACGATTTACTAACTCCTCGGCGGCTGATAGAAAGCGTCCCTAGTGCATCTTCATTCCATTTCTATATTATGCTTCCTATCTACGATTTGCCATAAGACTGGCCTATTAGCTTGCCATCCTTCATTTCCAGAACCATATCCGCTCTGGCTGCTACATCAGCGTCATGTGTGGCTACTATTACCGTTCTGCCCTCCTGAGTGACGCCGTGCAGGAGTTCAATAATCCGCGTGCTGGTCTTGGAATCCAGATTGCCGGTAGGCTCGTCTGCTAAAATGATAGCTGGGCCATTGGCCAGGGCACGAGCGATAGCCACCCGCTGCTGTTCACCTCCCGAAAGCCTGGTAGGCCGGCGGGCCTGGTGACTCTCGTCGATTCCCACTCTTTCCAGCAGTTGGCGCGCCCCTGCTTCCTGTAGCTTTCGCTTCATACCCCGAAGGTCCATGGGCAGCATAACATTCTCCAGAGCTGTTAAGTTGGGAATGAGGTAATAGTATTGAAAGACGAATCCTACCTTCCTGAGCCGGTACTCTGCCTCACTCACGCCATCGAGCTCTGAGACCTTAATCCCATCGACTACTATGCTGCCGGCTGTGGGTTTGTCCAGAGCCCCAATCAGGTTCAGCAAAGTGGTCTTGCCACAGCCACTAGGCCCTTTGATCGCTATCATCTTCTCCTTAGGCAGCTCAAAGCTAACACCGTTCACCGCTGCCACTGTTGTGAACTCCGATGTCATAAACTGCTTGACCAGTCCGTCTACTACTATAACTATCCCTTTATCATTACTCATAGCGCAACACCTCCGCTGGTTTAATTCGTGAGATATACCAGGCTGGGAATATGCTGGCGGCCACAGCCAGTGCTATGGCTATACCCATTGCGTACAGGAAAACCTCTGGCGATACGGCTACACTAATCCCGGCAACCCTGGTAACGCCGCCACCGAAGAACCCTCCCCCACCAGAGAATCCGAATCCCCCTCCCGAGGAAGCCCCAAGCAAATTGGCAACCTTCTGAGCCAGAGAATAGGTGATAAGAGCACCGATAATGGCAGCAATAATGCTCATAGCTAGGGCCTCTCCACCCAATTGAAGCCCTATCTGCCGGTTGGACGCACCGATAGCTTTCAGAATGCCAATTTCTTTTACTCGCTGCCGCACCATCAAGATTACAGAAAACAAGATTACCACCACAGCAACGACAAAACCAGCAATCATCGCTATCGTACTAGTGCTTTCGGCATTTGCTACAGAGCTATTTATTCGCTGATACATATCTTGGGCAGTGGTAACGTCAGCAACGCTTGTAGGGAAGACCTCCCGAATACTGTTGACCACGGCATCCACATTGTTAACATCGTCTGCCTGCACCGTTACTGAGGTCACTCCACTCAAGTTAAACAAACGCTGCACGGTGCCAACAGGCATAATCAGCATGTTATTTCCGAAGACTTGCCCACTGTCGTAAATACCGATGACCTCTACCGACGTACTATTTATGCTGACTGTAGAACCAACGGTGAGGCTGTTGTTATTAGCCAGGGCTTGACCGACAACCATCACATCGGCATCGTTTTCATCTGTGGTGAAATAGCGTCCCTCTGTTATACTCATCTGTCCGCCCCCCATTAACGTCGGGTTTTCCGTGTCAGCATCAAACCCCATGACCATTATGCCCCTGGTGCGGATGACAGGGCCACCCCCCTGGCCTCCAAATGTCCCTTGCCCAATAGCTGACTGAAGGTTGCTGCCCGTATACTCAGTCTCGACACTCTCCTGCACGGAGGCCACATGGGGGATGTCACTGAGTTTGTCCACATCTTCCTGGGCTAATGTCCCATTTCCACCCATCGTGCCAAAGCGACCAGCCGGCGATACCGTGATTTCCGTGCCAATCTGTTGTCCTATCGACCCTAGCTGATTTTCAGTGGCACCATGAACCGTGACCATAATCAATGCCAGCCCTATGCTGACTGATAGAATGACTACAATCGCCCCTGTGCGGAGGGGACTCCGAATAAGATTGCGTAATGACCTACGAATTACACCCATATACAGTAACCTCCTTTTTTTCTATTCCTGTCACCTAGGATGGGGACTCTTCCAGCGTGGCAGTAGCTACTTTCTGTGCATTCCCACGGTAATAGGTAATCTCTACCTGGTCACCGATCTGATGAGAACCTATGGCTGAAATCAAGTCTGCGGCTGTGCTGATATTCTCGTCGTTTAGCTTGGTGATAACATCACCTGGCCTTAATCCCGCCTCATCTGCCGGGCCACCGCTAGTTACACTGGTAATGAGCGCTCCTGCATTGACTGCGAGGTTGTAATAATCTTGGATAGTTGAGGTGACGGTGGCCACTTCCACTCCAAGCCAGGGACGGGATACCTTTCCTTCGGCTATTATGCTCTGCACTACAGGGATAGCAGTATCAGTACTTATGGCGAAGCCAATGTTCTCAGAATTGCTGGCGATAGCCACATTGATGCCGACCACCTGCCCTGCCGTGTCTAGTAGCGGTCCGCCGCTGTTCCCCGGGTTAATAGCCGCATCGGTTTGAATAATGTCATTGAGCACCACGCCATTTTCCTCTTCAATAGAGCGTCCCAGATTGCTGACGACGCCAGTAGTCCAGGTAGGACCTCCCGGCAGAGCCAGGGCATTCCCCACCGCTACCACCGGGTCAAGGACGCTAAGCTGCTTCAGAGAATTGCTCAGGAAGTGTAAGTAAGTAAGATTACTGGCGTTAATTTTCACCACCGCCAGATCAGTTTGCGCGTCTGTACCCACTATAGTTGCCGCAAAAGCATTCCCGTTACTAAGAGTTACGGTCACTTTTTGGGCTCCTTCTACTACATGATTATTGGTCACAATATAGCCGTCCGGGCTGATTATTATCCCGCTTCCCGCTCCTGTCTGAGGGACTGCCTGCCAGAACCAGTTGTAGCTCACACTTTCAGTGACAATAGAAACCACGGCGGGAGCCACCTCAGCTACTAACTCCTTGGTACTAAGGTCGGAGCTAATTGCTTCGTCAACGGACACGTACCCTGAGGCGGAACTAGGGGAATTATTTACCGTGCCGGTAACAACTAAGCTGATACCAACAACCGCAAGAACAATTATTATAATGTACTTTAGCTTACTCATTTTTCACCTCCGTGCCAAGGAGAGGGGGGAAAGACTCACCCCCTCTCCAGACAAGTTCTGTTCCACTGGCCTATCCACCACCTGCTTCAGCAGAAGCATTAAGGGACCAGGGACCACCCCAAGCCCTAAACAATCTGCCCCCCATCATGCCACCTCCTTGACCATATCCACCAAGCCCCGGTAATGCTAATTCGGTGTCAGGCCGGGACTGCCACCACTTCAGTAACTGGTCAGCTTCCGACTGAGTTATCTTGCCCTTGTCCACGAGGCCTTGCAGCCAGTTTTGCAGAGTTTCATCCTGCATCTCACTTCGAGCCTGCTTCAGAGCAGCCTTTAGCTGCCCTGAGTCAAGGGCCACACCTGTGTTCTCTCCGTAGATGGCACACACTCTGTCCAGAAGCGCCTGGTATTGATCGACAGCCTGGGTCTGGTTCCCTGCGGCAGTATTGCTTGAATTATTGTTTGCAGCGACTACTCCTCCAGTTATACCTCCGATCAACAGTACAGACGCCACCACGACTGGAATGAACCACTTACGTTTCTTCATTGTCATATCCTCCTTTCTATTTTTCTACTGATGGGGATATGTTTCCTTCTCGGATGCTCTATCGGCCTTCTCTCCTTAATAGACATATCTTATTTCCTTTTCTGGTTAGTCCCCATCAGTACAAATCAAGCTTATCACAGCAACATGAACCCACCATGAACTGGAAGTGAACGTCAGAAAAAGTCTACAATTGAGTCATTTCATTTCATGTTCATCTTGGTGTAATATAATGCATCTAATGCGTTTAAGGAGTTTGTTATGCGAATTTTGGTCGTTGATGATGATCGGCGACTCTGTGCTGTCATCAAGCGCGGGCTTCTGGAAGAAGCCTACGCTGTTGACTTAGCCTACGACGGAGAGGAGGGAGAATACCTCGCCGAAGTCAATTCATATGACCTCGTCATTCTAGACATCATGCTGCCCAATAAAGATGGCATCGAAGTTTGCCATGAGCTTCGCGCCAAGAAAATTAATACCCCCATTCTGATGTTGACGGCTAAAGACACTGTGGAGGACCGGGTCAAAGGGTTAGATACAGGAGCCGATGATTATCTGGTTAAACCTTTTGCCTTTAATGAGCTTCTGGCCCGAGTTCGAGCGCTCCTGCGGCGAGAGGGAATGATAAAATCGCCAGAGCTTCGGGTAGGAGACTTAACTCTGAACACTCTTACCCGCCAAGTTTGGCGAGGACAAAGACCTATCGAACTGACCACTAAGGAATACGTCATCCTGGAGTATTTCATGCGCCATCCCAACGCGGTAGTCACGCGGACCATGGTGGAAGAACATGCCTGGGATTACGACTTCGATAGCCTGTCCAATCTGGTAGATGTTTATATCCGCCGGTTGCGACGTAAGATTGACAGCGAGGGGGAGGATAGCCTGATTCAAACGGTGAGAGGAGCCGGCTATCGACTGAAAGCGCCATGAGCTTCATTCATAGCATAAAATTCCGATTTACCATCTGGTACCTGTTGGTGCTGGCAGTTCTATTGATTGCCCTCAGTGCCGGGGTATATTTCTATCTCTCGCGAAGTCTCTACCAGAGTCTGGACGATTCACTGATACTACGTTCTAGTCAGCTAAGTAACATCCCAGCTATTATGGAAAGCATCCGGCAAGGGGAATTTCAAGAGGAGCTGGGGGAAATCGTTATACTGTACTTTTACTCTGGTGACCAATTGACGGAGGTATCCGCTCGAGGGATAAATATCACCCTGAGTCACGAATTCATTTCGCAAGCCATTACTGGCACGAGTTTGTTTACCACTATCCAGACAGCTGAAGGCGAAAGACTGCGTCTCTTAGCTGTCCCCATAAACATTAGTATACTCGGACCACCGCCTGGTATCCAGCCAGCTGCATTGGTCATTGCCCGCTCGACAAAACAGATAGACCAGGCATTGGCCGGCTTGTTACGCACCCTTATCATCGCTGTCCCGCTGGCACTGGCATTAGCCGCTGGAGGTGGTATATTTCTAGCCCGCCGAGCGCTTAAGCCAGTAGACAAGATTGCCCAGACCGCGCAAGAAATCGAGGAAAGTGACTTAAGCCAACGGAT
>JBEKTM010000008.1:0-30331 GCA_049516035.1 Dehalococcoidia bacterium | reverse complement strand
ATTCCTGATAGACCTCTTCAAGCAGGGGAAGGTTCTCTTTGGAGTTTCTGCTGGAAGCATTATACTAGCTAGAGAATGGGTCCGATGGAGAGACCCAGACGATGATTCCAGCACAGAACTCTTCCCTTGCCTTGGAATAGCACCGATCATTTGTGATACTCATGCCGAAGCGGACGATTGGGAAGAGTTGAAATCAGCTCTTAAGCTCAAGGAGGAGGATACACAAGGGTATGGAATTCCTTCCGGAAGCTGCCTGAAGGTTTATGCCGATGGTCGGATGGAAGCTCTGGATGGGGCTATAACCCGATTTCTCAAACGCGGAAACAGTATAGTAAAACAGCCAGAATTATTACCCCTTAACCAAGGCTAAAATTTATTACCACTGAACAAACATCGGGATGAACGTCAACCCGTAATAAATATTATATACAAGTTAAGTGGCAAAAATTGGTATTCCTAGAAGTTTTGTTAGCCTTGCTCATTCTGTAGACTTAAAAGGCTCTAGGGGCTCGAACCATCTACTGATATTAAGTTGCAATCATTAACATCAATGTTGATAAATCCTATGCCCTCACATATACCCTGCACTGTTATATTCTGTCCTTTTTGTAATTGACCTAACTCAGACTCCCACGAGGTATCAAAATGACAGACTACGTCAGTTAGAAATCCAGCGTATAGACATACAAGAGGATTCCCGTCCAAGTCTATGCCAAAGTTGTCTATCTTCCCAGATACTTCAATGACCTTCCCGTTATATTTTTGATCTGCAGCAATCTCATTTGCGGTGTACTCTGCTAACAATTGCTCAGCAGGTATTGCCTCCTGCGCTGGCGCTGATGTAGTCTTAAAATTGGCAGTGAGGCTTTTATTTGAATCCATAGTGATAGTAATAGTCGATGCGGTACCTGATGCACTACCGCTCCAATAGTCAAAGGTGTAACCATTGGCGGGAGTAGCAGTTAGTGTTACCGATACGCCGGACTCATATTGACCACCTGAAGGAGAGACTGACCCTGCTCCTGAAAGACTAACATTTACAGTAAGTGTATAGGTTTGGATAGTAGCTTTGAAATTAGCAGTCAAGCTTTTATTTGAATCCATGGTAATGGTAATGGTGGATGCGGTTCCTGATGCATCACCGCTCCAATGATCAAATGTGTAACCACTAGCCGGGCTAGCTGTCAGCGTAACTTGAGCGCCTGATTCATACTGGCCACTCGAAGGGAAAACAGAACCGTCACCTGAGGGGCTGGCTGATATGGTGAGGGTATAGGTTTGTCTTTTGAAATTAGCAGTGAGAGTTTTATCCGAGTCCATGGTGATAGTAATAGTAGGTGAGGTGCCTGAAGCATCACCTTCCCAATGATCAAATGTATAACTACTAGCTGGGTTGGCTGTCAGCGTAACTTGAATACCTGATTTGTATTTGCCGGTGGCAGGAAATACAAACCCAGCTTGGGGCGGGTTAACACTTACACTAAGTGTTAACCGGTCCCAAGGTTTAATATAAAATAGGACTATCGCAGCGATAATAGCTATAGTACAAGCTACGATGATTCCTGCTAGTTTGCCCTTACTCATTTTATCCTCCCTTCAATTTGGTTTGGTCATAGTTCTGCCATCTCTTTAAGCAAGCATCCAATGAATCAATATTCTATTACGCAATTATCCCTTCAAGTCAAGTATTGAGAGGTACTTACTCTCTGTTGTCTAAGCTTGTGAAAGCGTGATTCTAAATCGGTCACCACCAACCGAGGATACCTCTATCAATAATCGCTTGGCCTCGGACTTTTGTACTTTGTTAATAGCTTTTGCTAGTTCTTCAAATTGGTCCGAATGTATGACAATATGAACTGTGCTATTGGCTTGATACCATGCTGGTTTTGCAGGCATACTGGCATTGATTGATACTAATTCCTTAGACATATTCACCTCCTTTTTATTAATATAACATACATATAGTCATTTTTAAACTTGAAAGAGCTATTTCTATATGATATTTTTTCATAGGCTCGAAGTAGAGAAATAGTGGTAGAATTGAAACTGTATGGGAGCTGGTGAAGCTGCAATAAGAAATACTTCCAGTAATCCATCTTGGTTTAGAGGCACTGCTTATTACTGGGCAGAAGCCTCATTGCCTTTTGCGTATGCACTGGCGTGTGTTGAAGTTGTTTCTAAAAGCTCGGAGAAGGTTTGTGTACCCTACAATTTACTCGAAGCCGAAGTTTATTACCACTGGACGAACATTGGGATGAACGTCAACCCGTAATAAATACTGATTGCAGTGGCGTAGAATGAAATAATCAGAGCTTGCTTACTCGTCAGCATAACCGATTGTCTGTCCGAAAAGCGCTCGCTGATGTGGCTTCAACCGGAGTATTTTGGCTAGTTTAGTCTTATTGCAGTTGTGAAACCACGAAACCAGTCCCAACGCAGATGTTGCCAGATAGACATTTTGTGCAATCAGGCCAGTGTCAACAAAGTAATATGATTTCTGAACCTCCGGATCATAGAGTCCCGGTTCCTGATATCCTGCTGTCTTGAACTTATCGACATCCACGACGTAGATAAATCGGACAGGAGCGTTTGCCCCAGACGTTCTTTGTCCCGACCCGATTGCCAGAGAGCGATTATCACCAGCTGCAACCGGAGTCATCGTGTGAGAATCGGGCTCATATAAATATGTTCCCTCTTCTTTCGCAACATAGACAGAGATCTCCTGTGAATTGCTCGCTGAACCAGCAGTACGGCCCGGGCCCCCAAAAGGGCCGTGGACACGGTTGACTCCCTGTGCAGCCCAGAGCATATCCGACAAAATCTGCAGTGGGATCTTTTTGTCACTGATCGCTCGACAAGTTCTTCTCATTTTCAGAGCTTCGAAGACTGTACTGCAATGGGGAAAAACTGGTTTGGGAAGTTTGATGGGGCTCAAATCTTCAGCGGTGTTGTTTTTCATATTCCTCTGCACCTTTACTATTGCTCTACTTGATTAGTTGAACGTCTCCCATTAAGGAATATAGTTCGGATCAAGGGCGGCTCACCAGCGTGGTGTGAGCAGGCGTTTTTCCGATTCGCCGCGAGGTTCAGTCATGATTTTCTCTCCCTCACCATAGAATATTATTTCCGCATCGTTCTTAAGCCCATTGATGATGGTTGGAATATACTCTGATACGCTAATCCCTCTAAATTTTACATGGGCGGCATTACGCCCTTCTTTGTTCAAGTCAGTGTCGACCATTGGTGGAACAATCTCAATTACCTTGACTGATGTGTCTTTAAGTTGCTGCCGCAGTACTAGAGAGTAAGTATGGATAGCAGCTTTTGTCGCGTTGTAGATGGGCGTATCGAGCATCGGCATAAACCCAAGCCCTGAGCTTACATTGATGATGGCTGCTGATGGTCTTTGCATCAGATGTCCGATGAATAAAGAGGTTAGTTCCACCGGGGAAACAAGATTAATTGCAATTTCGTCTTCACCAGATTTGAGTCCGTCGGCCCCTTTTTTCAGATCGACATATCTTTGTATACCAGCATTATTTACTACAATGTCCAGGCTGGGAAAGCGACGGAGTACATCCATGGCCAGAGCTTTTCTCTGCCCGGCATCTCCAAGATCACAAAATAGTGCTGTGATATCCGGGAATTGTTCTTCAACCCTTGATAGCTTCTTTTTGTCGCGTCCGCATACAATGACCTTGCTTTTGTATCGTTGAAAAGCTTCAGCGATGCCAAGCCCGATGCCGCTCGTACCCCCAGTTACAAAAACGGTTCTATTTGAAAGTTCCATGCTATCTCCTTGCCAGAGGTGGTCTCCATATTCCAACTTAACCGCATTTGCCAAGTGAGTGTATTTTGAAGGAATCAAATCCTTGTTGGAGTCGGGAAGCAGTAGATAAACTGTTGAAACGAACTGAGCAGAAGTCGGGACTACCGCAACTCCCTGACGCATCCACTTGACCACCAGCTTTATATTAGTCTTATTGCACTATAGTACCATTATTGAGGGAATTGTCAACAGTCTTTTGTACAGTGTCCAAGATACGCTATAAAGTCAAGGAGTCACAAAACGCTACTTTGTTACCTATATTCTGGGGATACAATGCCTAATTTGTAGTAGGCCTAATTTTGGAGGCGTGGTGTCCCTGGAATTTCCGCTAGGATGCACATGAGAGGCTCAAGAAAGGGCATTAAACCCTGTTCACGATATTGTGGTGGGTGTGTGGGGGGGGCGCTGTCTTGTCGTCTATGTTGATCCCGTATAAAGAACAGCCAGTATCTTCGTTGCAGTGGTGCCGGCACATCTAACGAAGTGAGGTTGATTAGAGTCGTAATAGACGGCATCCCCAGGCTTGAGAAAGTCAACGCGATCCCCAACCTGCACTTTCATTTCGCCCTCCAGGACATAAATAAACTCCTGTCCGGCGTGGGCGGAGAACTCCTCTAAGTTTGTGGGCACTAGCGTCACAATAAAAGGTTCCATCAATCGGTTGGCTTTTTCCGGGGCCAGGGATTCGTAAAAGTAGCCGCATTCGATACTCTTTATCTCTCCGTAGCGAGATATTGGCCGCCGTTCATGCTTGCGTACCACGGTCATGAGCTTGTCAATTCCCGGGGAAATAAAGTAACCCATCTTCATATCAAGCGCTCGGCCTAACTTAACTAACTGCCCTAATGCCGGGATTATCTTGCCTGATTCGATACGTTCCAAGGTAGCTATATCGATCCCTGTGCGGCTACTGAGGTCCCTAACGGTAAGCCCCCGCATTTCTCGAACCCTGCGAATCCGATCACTCAGAGATTCTTTTTTCCCCTCTACCTCTTGTATGCGGGTGAGGTGAGCCGAATCGGTGAGAAAATCATCATGCCTCGCTGCCTTACCCTTAGCAGGACTCACTCTGGCAGAAGTCTTGCGTGTTGTCTTCTCCTTTTTCATGGTGCCCCTCTTTCTAGATTGCTCTTCCCGACACGCCGATGTTGCGGGCAATCACGATGCGTAGTATTTCCGACGTTCCCTCGCCGATCTCCAGAAGTCGTTGATCCCGATATAACCTCTCGACTTCATAATCCTTCATCAGCCCGTACCCTCCGTGAAGTTGCACTGCGTGATGGACACAGCGGCGCATAACCTCGGAACAGAACAATTTTGCCATGGCCGCCTCTTTAGTAATAGGACGTTCGTTTTCTCGTAGCCAGCAGACCTTGTAGAGTAGATTTCTGGCCAGTTCAATCTCTAACGCCATGTCGGCTAGCTTGAAAGCGTTAACTTGAAAGGAAGCGATGGGTCGTCCAAATTGGATGCGCGAATTGGCGTATTGTAAAGCCAGCTCGAAAGCCCCCTGAGACCCACCCAATCCCATGGCAGCGATGCTGAGGCGTCCGCCATCCAGTGTGGCAAGCATTTGATGGAAGCCGTCCCCTCTTTTTCCCAGAAGGTTTTCCTTGGGCACGACACAATCATCGAAAAAAAGTTCACCCGTGTTGGATGCTCGCCACATCATCTTGTCCTTCATCTCCTTAGCTGTCAAGCCAGGTGTGCCGCTGGGAACGATAAGGCAACTAATCTCTGGCTTGCCATCCTCATGCTTACCAGTGACAGCCTGGACAATAATAACACCGGTTAACGAGCAAGCCGAGTTGGTGATGAAAATCTTATGCCCGTTGATAGTCCAGCGGTCTCCCTTAAGTGTGGCAGTGGTTCGAGAGCTTCCGGCGTCGGAGCCAGCATCAGGCTCCGTCAGACCAAATGCAGCTAGACACTCTCCCGAACAGAGCCTGGGAAGCCATTCTTGTTTTTGCTTTTCGTTACCGAAATAATAGATGGGGCCGATTCCCAGAGAGTTTCCGGCAGCAATAGTAGCGGCTTGGGAAGCATCCACCCTGGCCAGTTCTTCAACCGCAATTGCGTATGAAATGTAGCCCATATTGGAGCCGCCATATTTCTCTGGAACAAAGCACCCCAGCAGCCCTAACTCCGCCATTTTGCGCGTTAGCTCGACAGAAAACTCCTCCTTTTCGTCTAGCTCTCGGGCGACGGGGGCAATCTGTCTTTCAGCGAAAGACCGGATGGCCTGGCGCGTTAGATTCTGTTCCTCGCTCAAATCAAAATTCATGGTTCCCAAACCGATGCTTAAACTATTTTTTGATAACTAGTCCTGTTACTTTCCTAACACAACGCCTGCGGGATCTATTTCTTCACGCAATATTTGCAAATGCTGAACAGCAGGTTCAGGGCTTGTTTTGGTATCAGCAGATATAATTATATCAAACTCGCTATTTTCTCTGACCTCGGCTGTACTTACACCTGGATGCAATGAAAGCAACCTTAGTCTCTTAGTCTCTTCCTCGAAGTCGAATATACCCAACTGTGTGATGACTCGGTATGGGCCTGAGCCTCTGGCTAGTCCAGCCCTCTCTCTTGCCCCAGGACCATCTAGATAGCCAGGCGTCGTCAGGAAATCAACTTTATTGACGAAGCTCCTTCGAGACTGATTTGCGATGATGGTTATAAGTCTTTGGGCGAAGGAGCCCCCATCATTAGCGCCGCCGCTACCAGGTAAACGAACCTTAGGTGCATCGTGCGGGCCGATGACCGTAGTATTAATATTGCCATACATATCAATCTGCGCAGCACCCAAAAAAGCGTAATCAATATAGCCTGCCTGGCTCAATGACATAACGTCATGCATGCTGGAAGCAGCTACCGCTTTATAATAAGTTCTCGACTCGCCGACCGAAACAGGCAGTTCAGGCAGCAGAGGCCCTATTCCACCAGCCTCAAATACTATGAGCAGATTTGGTGCACGGGTTTTTTGAGCCAACATGGCAGCTATTATGGGAAGCCCCGTCCCTACCAAAACCGACCTCTTGTCTTCCAGTAGACTCGCTCCGATGAATGCCAGATACTCTCTTAAGCTGTATTTACCTTCAGCAACACCTGTTATTGGCATATGTTCAGGCCTCTTTCCTCCACGGGGCTATCATTGGCTCCTTGAGGAACTCCCTCCTCTTTAAGTAATTCATCTTCTTTGTGCCACCACAAAGTTTCAAATATTCCTTAAAGGTATCGACGCTGAAAACATATTTTTGGAGATACGATTCCACACCTTCCGGGGCTCTAGAAAGCTTCAGCCACTCGGATATATGTTCTTCGTCATAGTAATAAATGCCCGGCATCTCGCAAGGATGAGAACCATACGGAGCTTCAACTACAGCATCAACGACGAAGAATGGTATCTTTGTCTTCCATGGTTCGCTTCGGATTAGTTCGTTGTCCACAATCTTTTCCGTGGTTACTATGAGCCTCCGTGCGCACCGTGATAATTCAATATCTTCCACCACTATACTGTCTATTTGGGCATTACCATATATATCGCAACGGTGAACATGAATAAAAGCTGCATCAGGATAAGCCGCTGGAATGAGATTTATTGGTTTGCCGCTAAAGGGGTCCTTTACAACTTTACAAGAACTGTATTTGCCGGTATCAGTGCCCAGCAAATTACGACTGGGTATGAAGGGAAGTCCCATCATACCAGCCAAAAATCGCCACTGATATGCAGCATTGCTTGTTTCCGCAACCACCTGGCATTGACCGGTTTCTGCCATTCTCCTTGAAGCCGGAGATAATCCCCTGAGCTCGTGACCGAAGCAATAAGCTACCTCAACTTTGTTAACGCAACCTGCCCCCACCAATATATCGAAGTCGTGAACTGCCGTCTTACCAGCCATAACCAGATTGCGTTTTTTCTGTCTGACTATTTCATAGATGATAGCCATCGCTACTCTTACATGCCCGAATCCCCCGCTAGCTATAAAATCTCCGTCATGAATAAATCTGGAGACAGCCTCCTTGGCTTTCATAGTCTTATCCTTTAATTCACGCGACTTGTTCTCGCGCACCCATTGTCTGGCCTCATCTGGGTCGTGCCAGCCTAGAAGCTCCCCTTTGCCCTCGCTTAATATTTCCGTCTTTGTGCCTCCTGAGGACTTACAGTTATCCCTCGTAAGGAATCCAGTACATATCAAGAATTGTGTTGGTGGGATCTTCGGTGCGGAAGCCAGCCTGCACCTTCATGCCTATTTCAGGTGTTCCGTATTTCAGATAGCCCTTGAATATAGTGCATACGCCAGGTAACTCAACATCAATCTGAAAATAGGGGGTAGTGAGCTCTATACCAGCGCCAGCGTATTCCACACGCGCATAAGTGTGCACTGTGCCAATGACTGGCTGGGGCAATTCTTCCCAGGACATAGGCTGGTTACAGTCGGGGCAGTCAGCCCGCGGCGGAAGCCACAATCTGTGCTCTGCACATTCAGGATTGGTGCATCTCGTAGCCAGTAGTTTGCCCTCTATCAGGCCTTTGAAGAACGGGGAAAGTTTTCCATAGGTATGCCTGTGAGCCAAACTCCGCGGCCACTCTATCACTAGGGCTGGTTCGGATTGAACAATCTTGGCGGGTTTGCCAGTATATTTGGTTATCTTACGTCTTGGTGTCACTGTTTCCCTCCTTTAAACAGCCTTCCTGAGAATGCCTACTGTTACATGTGACCCGACGCCAGCGTGAGATACCCAGAGTGCCTGCTTAGCATCAGGTACCTGGAGACTCTTCCAATCTGCAGGCTTTTTCTTACCAAAAGACTCCCAAATCTTGGAGTCGCCATGGAACTTATCATATTTACCCTGTATTTGCCAGAGGCATTCGACTCCTTGAAAGATGCCAGTTGCTCCTACAGCATGCATGGTGCCTATCAACCCTCCCGACAAGTTGGCTGGACATTTACCACCAAAATAAGCATCTCCAGATTCAATGTAATCAGGTTCCTGTCCGTAGGGACGGAGTCCGATGTCTCCATAAGTTTGAATGTCACTTATGGTAAATGCATCATGCAACTCCACCAGATCAAGCTCTTCAAGTGGGTTAGTGATGCCAGCCATTCGATAAGCAAAATAAGCAGCAAATCGTGCCGCAGCGAAGCTTTCAAATCCTGGCCACCGCTGCCCCTCTCTTTTGCGCAGGCCCTTATACATATCGGGAGTCTCGTGCGGCAGTAATGGGATCTCCATGTCTCTACGGTCGGCTACCCTCAAGGTATGGCTCCCGCCAGCTATGAAAAGCTCACAAGGTTTATCGGTTAGCTTATAGGCAGTTTTTTCATCGCAAAGTAGCATGCAGGCAGCACCATCTGTCATGGCACAACATTCCAGGAAACGTAATGGATATGTTGACATTGGGCTGTTAAGGACGTTCTGAATTGTGTATTTGCCTGGCTGCTGAGAATACGGCGAGTAATAAGCGTAGAGGTGATTCTTGACTGCCACCTTGGCTCTAGTCTCCTCGGAGAGGTTGTAGGCCCAGGCGAAGCGGACGGCCATAGGAGCATAGTAGGCAGAATAAATACGGGAAAGCCTGGTCTCAAAATCTTTACAGGCTGCGTTGGCAATGTAGTAGTTACCAGTTCGCGTATCCACTTCAGACATACGCTCCCAGCCTACGGCTAATGCCACATCAGCGTATCCACTGGCTATCGCCATAGCGGCTGTTAGCACTGTGGAGCCACCGGTAGCCCCACCAGTCTTGATACCTATATCATACATGGGGTCAAGACCGAGGTAGTCAGTGACCTTAGCTTCGCACAGAAGCTGGTCTTGAAAGTGGTCGGCAAATTCACCACAGGCCAGAAAGTTGACTAATCCCTTGATTTCTACCGGAGATAACTTTAAATCATTATTCTCCAACATCTGACGGAATGCCACCATCACCTGCTCTTCGAGCTTCATTTCCGGGCAGAACTTCTTATAATTTGTCAGACCTCCAGCAACGGCAAATACCTTTCTGTTCCACTTCGGAATGCGCCAATTTCCTTTCTTCAAAGTAATCATTTGGATGACTCCTTTCCCTGTCTATTAGTAACACGAGTGTTCTTATCTAGCATAATCGACCTCAATATAGCATCAGTCTGTTCTTGTACATATGTTTTGAAAGTCCAGTGTTTTCTTAGATGCCAACGCCTGAGGGCCCAGGCATGCCCAAGAACGACTATGTCATGGGCAATCAGCTTAGGATCATCAATATTAAACTCGCCCTCTTCCATCCCTCTTATCAGCAACTTCTCAAATACAGTCAATATCCGGGCCTCGGAATCAAAAATGCTTTGCTGGGCATTACCTGGCAGGTTTTTTGTTTCCTGATACGCAAATAGAGTAATATCTTGATTGTCGTCATGCCATTTATAAAACTTTCTCACAAGCTCTACAAGAGCTATTGTCGAGCCTCTTGTTGCCAATTCATTGGCACAATCTTCCATGGAACCCGCCTGCTGTGACGTAGCGCTATTGATAATCGAGTAGAGAATCTCCTCTTTCGAACCAAAATAGTGATATAGCGTACCGGCACTCATCTCACAAGTTTTAGCCAATTCACGCATATTGGTTCGGTCGTATCCCTTCTTAGTAAATACTTTTGTAGAGTATCGAACTATATGATCTCTGCGCTCTTTGACTAAAGCCTCGTCATTGCTAAAAGTGCGTATTGTGAACTCTTTAGGCATTTTCGCCCGGCTGATTGAACGAACATTCAATCTACAATCGTTGCTCAACTATATCACCGGATAGGCCTTTTGTCAACAATCTGTCCTGACTGGTCACATGGGTAACACTGGATATATACAGCCACGTTTTACCAGGGCTATAAGAGGCGGCAGCGGCAAAGTTTGGCAGGATTTTTGAGGTGGGTGATAACGAAAATTCAGGTGCTAATGTCAACAGATTCTGATGATTTAGGCAGTGAGCCGTGGGAGACTCGAACTCCCGACACCCTGATTAAAAGTCAGGTGCTCTACCAGCTGAGCTAACGGCCCATATTTAGTGAAACTATGTGTAGCCTACTTTTCTACTGACAAGAGAGTGGAAATGTAGATAGCGAAAGCAGGGTGAATATCGCAAACAAATCCCCCGTTTACTGCCTCTACAGAGAAGGTTACCCTGTTTGGTTTCCTGAGAGGATCACCAAATTTATTGAGCCCCGTTTCATCCCAGGGCATATTGTGGCCTAATATTTCCAGTAGGCCCTTAACATCCCGCGGGTCTTCTACTATCACTTCGAAAGGAAGCTGATGTGCTAACCCTGTCAATTGGCTATTATTTAGCTTTATCCTCATTTTCTAATTTATATTTTTGCTGCTTATAGCTATCACCACAGCGGGTGATGGGATTCGAACCCACGACGTCTTACTTGGGAAGCAAGCACTCTACCGCTGAGTTACACCCGCAATTAACTATGTATATTATCAATGGAATGAGCACTGATGTCAAGGACGGATTACTCTGGTGGTATAAGTGTCAACAGTTTCTTGGCAATTTCGGGATATTTGGCAATGAAGACTAATTCATCCTCGACCAGTGGTTTTTGTGCCTCCACGTTAGCATATCTTGCCAATTCCAGAATTTCTTCAGCTTGCGCAGTATCCTCAAAGGTTACTGCCATCTGGCCCATTATATGTTTGAAGCCAGATATTCCGGTATATTCTCCCGAGCATATCGCCCTGCCGGTCTCTACAAGCTCCGGTTCACCTCTGCCTACTTCATCGAAGCTGTATAGCTCGTAATTTTGGGGGTCTTTTAATACGCCGTCAGCATGAATGCCAGAACTATGAGCAAAGGCATTGGCTCCGACGCCCGGCTGGTTTATGGGGATGGGGACCTCAAAAGCATAGCTGGCAAATCGGCTTATTTTCCAGGCTTTTGTCAGGTTTATGGGCTTTTCCAGTTGATATTTTCCCGCGAATCCCTTGGATTTGGTGATGGCTAGAACTGTGGCAACAAGGTCGGCATTGCCGGCTCTTTCTCCAATTCCATTGACTGTGGTGTTGATGTAAGCATCCTGCCCACCGTCTATAGCTCCTCTGGCCCCGGCGAGGGAGTTAGCCACAGCCATTCCCAGGTCGCCATGACAGTGGAGCTCAATAGGTATTCCGACATTCTCCGCTAGCGTTTTGGCGCTCTCGTAAATGGTAAATGGGTTGTCATAGCCCAGTGTATCACAATATCTAAGCCGTTGGGCTCCATGTTCCTTAGCTGCCAAGCCGAATCTAACTAAAAAATCTATTTTAGTCCGGGAGGCATCCTCGGCATTTACACCTATGCTTTCAGCTCCATGGCCGTGAGCTGCTTCTACAGCCTCAACCATCATGCTTGCGACATCTTCTCGGCTCTTGGCGCCCAGAAATTTGCCTTGAATCATTTGGTCCGATGTGGAAATAGAGAGATTAAGGTGCTTAATATTTGGGACAAGCTTGAAGGCCTTTTCCACATCAGCTACAACTGCCCTTAGCCACCCTCCTAACCGGATGGGTTTCAGGACGCCCATCGCAGCTAATTCCAAGTTCGCCTGAAGGTAGAAAGATTCGTGTCTCGTCGTAGGAAAACCAAATTCGGACTGGAAGACACCCATTTCGTTGAGGTACATATTTATCATGGTCTTTTCCAGCTTGGACAGACCGAGACGTGCAGTTTGAACGCCATCGCGGTTGGTAACATCTATGAGATAAATCTTGGCCATCTTTGCCTCTCAGGTGGATGAATTTAATAAAGATAACATTATTCTTTCGGGTTATCAAATTTTGGCTCTGTTAATGTTGTTTGTTTTGTCACCCTGAGAAATGGCGAAGAGTCTAGATTCTTCGCTTCGCTCAAAATGACAAGCGGGTATCAGAAAGACAAGATGATATCGGAATAACAAGAGGGCATTGCTAAACGCTCATTTAAAACTTCCTTTGTTTTCGTCCTTTAGATTATACTAACGGCGATGAAGGCTGGAACAATAGAGTGGCTCGATGGCAAGCTAAGAATACTAGACCAGAGCAAGCTTCCCCGAGAGCAAATTTTCATTGACCTGGATAATTACTGCGACGTGGTTCTGGCTATTAAGGAAATGAGGGTTCGCGGGGCACCAGCCATCGGAGTCGCTGCTGCCTACGGCATAGCTCTGGGGGCATCAGGTATTAAGACAGCAAACAAGGAGAAATTTATCGCACAATTGAATCAGGTCATGCAAGCTTTTACTGCCTCCAGACCTACTGCGGTCAACCTCTTTCAGGCTATCAACAGGATGAAGAAAGCTGCCAGGGGAGATGACGTTACTGAAATAAAAAATTCGCTTGTCAATGAAGCAAAGCGAATTCACCAGGAAGAAATAACGGCAACCAAGAAGCTCAGCCAGCTCGGAGCCGAGCTTATCAAGGATGGTTTCACCCTGCTTACTCATTGTAACGCCGGTCCTTTAGCCACTGCTGGCTATGGCACTGCCCTGGGTGTCATCAAGGCTGCTAAGGAACAAGGAAAGGACGTGAGCGTCTTTGCCACGGAAACACGTCCCCTTCTCCAGGGAGCCCGGCTCACTACCTGGGAACTAATGCAGGAGGGCATACCTGTGACTTTGATTACTGATTCCATGGCTGGCTATTTTATGCATCGGAAGAAGATAGACTGTGTCATTGTGGGCGCCGACAGGATTGCGGCCAACGGCGATGTTGCCAATAAAATCGGCACCTATACCCTGGCGGTGCTGGCCAAGGAGAACACAATCCCCTTTTATGTCGCTGCTCCTACCAGCACTATTGACCTTTCTTTAAGCTCGGGAGACAAAATCCCCATTGAGGAGCGGAGCCCTGAGGAGGTAACTCATATCCAGGGGGTGCTCATTGCTCCCGAAGGCATAAGAGCAGCCAATCCCGCCTTCGATGTCACTCCCCATAATTATATAACTGCCATAATCACCGAAAAGGGCATAATAAGGGAGCCTTACACAGAAGGGCTAAAAAGGACGGGCTCCTCGCAATGACAAAAAAAGTGTCAGTAAGGTACTGAACGAGAATATCTGCTTTACCTTTCAGGAGTTGCAGTGATAAAATAGTATAAAGGAGCAGCAATGTCAGGACATTCTAAGTGGGCAAATATTAAGCGGCAGAAGGGAGTAGCTGATGCCAAGCGCGGGCAGATATTTACCAAGCTTGCTCGAGAAATCATAGTTGCAGTGCGACAAGGTGGAACTAATTCAGACAGTAATTTCCAGTTACGTTTAATAGTACAGAAAGCCCGTGATAATAACATGCCTTCGGATAATATCGAGAGGGCTATAAAGCGGGGTAGTGGTGAAGCCGGGGCAGCTGTCTTAACTGAGACGAAATTCGAAGGCTATGGTCCAAGCGGGATAGCGGTTTTGGTGGAAGCCTTGACCGATAACCGTAATCGCACTGTTCAGGATGTGCGCCGTCTCTTCACCCGCCATGGGGGGAATCTTGGTGAGAGTGGTTGTGTCTCCTGGCTCTTTGAGAGTAGAGGAGTAATCACTGTAGAAAGCAATGGTGCAAATGCCGAAGAAGTAGCGTTACGTGCTATTGATGCCGGGGCTGAAGATGTTAAGACCGAAAAGGGTTATGTGGAAATTTACACGCAACCACAGGATTTAGAAAAAGTAAGAAAGGTTATTGAAGAGAAAGAACATGTGATTTCGGCGGAGCTCTCGCTAGCGCCTAAAACTACAGTGTTGCTGGAGGAAAGTAAAGCAGTTCAGGCCCTGAATTTCCTCGACGAGCTAGAAGGATTAGACGATGTACAGCGTGTTTTCTCCAATATGGATTTTTCTGAGGCTACCTTAGAAAGGCTGCGCAGTCAAACCTAATATGCGCATTCTCGGCGTTGACCCCGGTACTATAAATTTAGGATACGGTGTGGTAGATGGCGAAGAGGAAATGCATATGGTGGATTGCGGAGTAATCCATCTCCCAGCCCGGCTTCCTATGGAAGAAAGGCTACGCTCTCTCTACAGTGAATTAAGCAAAATTATCGCCAGATATAAACCAAACGAAGTAGCCATTGAAGAGCCTTTTATCGGCCACAACGTAAAGTCAGCGTTCGCTATCGGCAAAGCACAAGCTATAGCTATCCTGGCAGCAGCCAACCAGGGGTTGCCCGTCTACTACTACTCACCAGCCAAGGTAAAGAAGCAAGTAACCAGCTACGGGCAAAGCGATAAACAACAAGTTCAAGAAATGGTAAGAGTCCAGCTCGGGCTCTCTGAGCTCCCTCAGCCTAGCGATGCTGCAGATGCCTTGGCTGTAGCCATGTGCCACGTTCAACAGAGGCGCCTCAACCAATGGCTCACTGAGCATACGCCAAAATGATAGCCACATTAGAGGGGATACTGGAATATCGTGGTGACGATTCCATTATCATTAATGTTGATGGAATAGGTTTTCGGGTATATGTCCCCAGCTCAACTTTAAGCCAATTAGGGACTGTTAAAGGCAAGGTCTTCCTCTATACCCATCTCCATGTGAGGGAGGATAATATTTCCCTGTACGGTTTTGCCTCAAGTGAGGAACTATCTTTGTTTAAGAACCTTATTTCCGTGTCTGGAATTGGCGCTAAGTTGGCTTTGGCCTTACTCTCGGCTTTTAATCCTGAACAACTTGTCATGGCTATAATCGGCGGCGATATCGACTTCCTGAGCCAAGCGCCTGGCATCGGTAAGAAAATAGCCAGCCGCCTTGTCGTTGAACTCAAAGGAAAATTGGAGAAGGAATGGAAAGAGGTGGCCCTGCCCTTAGCCCCGGAGAGTGCCGATGTCATAGCTGCTTTAACTGGCTTGGGCTACTCTGTGGCGGAAGCCACTAAAGCTATCTCTAAACTTTCAGATTCTGGGGAACTAAGCTTAGAAGAGAAGATTAAAATGGCGTTGCAGCAGATGGCAAGCAGATAGACAGGCTGCAGCCGAACTGGGCAGAAGAGGCAAAAGTACCTCTTCCTTTGAACTTACTGGGACATGATATAATAAGATACTTTTTTCCAGTTTTCTTGCCTGAGTAAGCAAGGAAGCAAATTTAACTGAGATGACATGTACGAATACGACCATACTTTATAGATTGGAGAAGGAACTATGAAGTTTGTGAAATGGTTTGAAGAGATTGGAGCAAAAGACATAGCTTTAGTCGGTGGTAAAAACGCATCTCTTGGTGAAATGATAAGAAATCTGGGTAAGAAGGGGGTAAATATTCCATCAGGATTTGCTATCACCGCTGAAGCATATAGGTATGTGGTAGAGAAAGCAGGCATAAGCCCAAAAATTAAAGACACTTTAGCGAGCCTGGATACACATGATATGGATAATTTGGCGGAGAGGGGCGAAACGATAAGAAACTTGATAGCACATTCTCCCTGCCCTAAAGAATTAGAAGAAGAGATAAGAATTTGCTATCGAAAGATGGAAGAGAGATTTGGAAAGAACGTGGATGTCGCTGTGAGAAGCAGTGCTACTGCCGAAGATTTGCCTACAGCTTCATTTGCTGGACAGCAGACGAGTTACTTGAACGTGCGCGGAGAAGGTGACCTCTTGGAAAGGGTCATGGACTGCTTTGCGTCTTTGTTCACAGACCGGGCAATATCCTACCGGGTAGATAAGGGGTTTAACCACCTCAGTGTCTACCTATCGGTGGGGGTGCAAAAGATGATTCGCTCCGACCTAGCCTGCTCTGGTGTCATGTTTTCCATAGATACAGATTCAGGCTTCCGGGATGTGGTCTACATAACTGCTGCCTATGGTCTGGGTGAGAATGTGGTACAGGGAATTGTTGATCCCGACCAGTTCTACGTTTTCAAGCCCACTTTGAAGAAAGGTTTCAAACCTATTGTGGAAAAAAAGCTGGGGACGAAGGATAAGAGATTGGTCTACATGAGACATGGGTCTGGAGCGGAGCAGAAAGAGGTCAAGGTTGAAGAGCAAAGACAGTTCGCATTAAATGACGATGAAATCTTGATTCTCGCCAAATGGGCTTGCATTATAGAGGAGCATTATGGCGTACCCATGGATATTGAATGGGCAAAGGATGGAGCAAACGGGGGACTTTTTGTAGTCCAAGCGCGGCCGGAGACGGTGCATTCGCAAGTAGACTTAGCTTCGCTTAGGACTTATGTGCTTGAAGAAAAGGGAAAGTTACTGCTTAGAGGGGAGCCAGTGGGTATGAAGATAGGACAAGGTGAAGTGTGTGTAATAGAAGATAGCAGTGAGATTCACAAATTCAAAGATGGTCAGGTTTTGGTCGCTGATATGACAGACCCCGACTGGGAACCGATAATGAAGATTGCCGGTGGCATAATCACCAACAAAGGTGGCAGGACCTGCCATGCAGCTATCGTTAGTCGTGAGCTCGGGGTATCCTGCGTAATTAGCACTGGCAATGGGACGGAAGTCTTGAAGGGGACAAAAGAGGTCACGATAGATTGCTCAGGAGGCGAGGGCAGGATATATGAAGGGAAACTGAAATATCGAATAGATGAAGTGGAAGTGACTAAGGTGCCCAGACCCAAGACCAGAATAATGATGAACTTCGGCATTCCAGGCGGTGCGTTTATTCAAAGTCAGATTCCCAATGATGGTGTAGGTCTGGCTCGGGAGGAGTTCATCATTAACTCCTACATCGGCATACATCCCATGGCGTTAATAGAATATGATAAGTTGAAGAAAGCAGCGAGCAAGGATGAGAAGTTAGCAAAGGTAATTAAAGAGATAGATGAGAAGAGCGCGGCATATGAGGATAAGAGAGAGTTTTTCATTGACACCTTAGCGATGGGGGTAGCGAAAATAGCGGCGGGGTTTTATCCCAACGAGGTCATCGTTCGGTTTTCTGACTTTAAGACGAATGAGTATGCCAATTTAATTGGAGGTTATCGCTACGAGCCGAAAGAAAGTAACCCAATGATAGGTTGGAGGGGGGCGTCCCGTTATTATGATGAGAAGTTCAAGCCCGCGTTTGGTTTAGAATGCCAAGCGATAAGGAAAGTAAGGGACGAGATGGGGTTGACGAATGTGAAGGTGATGGTTCCTTTTTGCCGGACGCCTGAGGAGGGGAGGCAGGTGATAAAAGTCATGGAGGAGTTTGGCTTAAAGCAGGGAGGAAATGGGTTGGAAGTGTACGTGATGTGCGAGATACCATCAAACGTGATTTTGGCCGAAAAATTCGCTGACGTGTTTGATGGATTCAGCATAGGGTCGAACGATTTAACGCAGTTAACCCTTGGTTTAGATAGAGATTCTGAACTTGTGGCACATATATTTGATGAGAGGAATGAAGCGGTGAAGAGACTGGTAAAGCAAGTCATAGATGCGGCACACCGTCACAAACCAAGGAGAAAAGTAGGGATATGCGGTCAGGCACCGAGTGATTTCCCGGAATTTGCCGACTATTTAGTTGAGTGCGGCATAGATTCAATGTCTCTGAACCCGGATGTGGTATTGGCAACGAGGTTAAATATCGCAGAAGTGGAAAAGAAAATAAAATCGAAAACTAAGAGAAAATGAGCGTGAGGACGCAGGGTGCCGCTGTAACAAATTAAGGATTTCGCCTTGACTTACTGTACAGTGATTCCATGGTTAACAAACCTAACATACGTGAGCAGACAGAGAAGAGAGAAGAAGCCCTTTCCCCTTATGCCACTAAGAGTAAGTTCAGTCGTGGTCGGCTGAAATGGGAAGAGCCATGTCCCATAAGAACCAGTTTCCAACGTGACCGTGATCGTATCATTTACTCTAAGGCCTTCCGTCGGCTAAAACACAAGACACAGGTTTTTATTGCTCCCTTGGGTGACCATTATGTCACCAGGCTTACTCATACTCTGGAAGTATCCCAAATAGCCAGAACTATAGCTCGAGCTTTGAATCTCAACGAAGACCTTGCTGAGGCTATCGCTCTCGGACATGATTTAGGGCACACGCCTTTTGGTCACATAGGCGAGGAAGTCCTGAACGATCTGTGTCACGACGGCTTCAGGCATAATGAGCAAAGCTTGAGAGTAGTCGATTTATTGGAGAAGGGAGGACAGGGGCTAAATCTTACCTGGGAAGTGCGAGATGGCATTCTCAATCATTCCAAGGGACAAGCTGACATCTTAGGAGAGGGATGGGGAGATGTCAATACTTTAGAGGGACAAATATGCAAGATAGCCGATATCGTGGCTTATGTTAACCACGACGTCGAAGATGCTATAAGAGCTGGCATTATCTCCCAGAGTGATTTACCTAACCCAGTGATAGCAACTCTGGGACGTACGCATTCACAGCGAATTAATACGCTGGTTTGTGATATCATAAACTGCTCTTGGCCTGTCAGTGGCAATGGCAATTTAACTAATCCAACTATAAGCATGAGTCCTGAAGTCATTAGGGCAACTAACATGCTCCGCCAGTTTTTATTTGACAAAGTATATTATCCCAGCTTAGCTGGAGATGACGCAATAAAGGCGAGGAAAGTATTGCGTTTGTTGTATTCTCATTTCCTGGAGCACAGTGATAGATTACCTCCAGAATTTGTCTCTTTGCCGGATAATAGGGAACGCAAAGTTGTTGATTATATTGCTGGAATGACCGATCAATATGCGCTAAGATTAGCTGAAGAGATATCTCAATGAGCGCAATCACAGAAGTAAAGCAAAAGTTAGATATAGTAGAGCTTGTCTCTGAATATGTTACTCTGCAAAAAGCGGGGCGTAACTTCAAAGGCTTATGCCTCTTCCACACTGAGAAACATCCTTCCTTTTTTGTTTTTCCAGAGCAACAAAGCTGGCATTGCTTTGGCGCCTGCGGAACTGGTGGAGACATCTTCTCTTTTATCATGAAAAAGGAGGGCATTGATTTTGGCCAAGCTCTGCGTCTTTTGGCTCAAAGAGCAGGCATAACTTTAAGCCCCCGTGAGGCACCAAGCAAGGCTGAAGATGAGAAGAAAGAGAGATTATTTCAGATTAATGAGGCAGCTACTGAATACTACCACCATTTACTTTCAAGCACTAAAGCAGGGGAGATAGTGAGAAGCTATCTGGCAAAAAGAAAGGTCACACCCGAAACTGTCAAAGAGTTCCGTCTCGGTTTCAGTCCCAATGCCTGGGAAACCATTAAGAATTACTTGCTAGGTAAAGGTTACACCGAAAAGGAGCTGGTAGAAGCTGGTCTAATAATCGAGAAAGAAGAAGGAGGTAGTTACGATCGATTTCGCGACCGACTGATGTTTCCTATATGTGATATCCAGGGTCGAGTCACTGGTTTCGGAGCGAGAGTGTTGGATGACTCCCTGCCTAAATATATCAACTCTCCCCAAACATCAATTTTCGATAAGAGTAGCAGCTTGTATGGCATTGATAAGGCTAAATCTGCCATCAGAACGAAGAACTTGGTAATAATCGTAGAAGGCTACATGGATGTTCTCACTGCACACCAGCATGGATGGCAAAATGTGGTTGGCTCAATGGGGACTTCTTTGACTGAGAAACAGGTGGAAGGCATTAAAAGATTAACCAATAACATAACTCTGGCACTTGATGCCGATCTTGCCGGAGAAGAAGCTACCTTGCGAGGCAAAGCGATATTAGCTTACTCCAATATTGAAGCAAATGTCATTTTATTACCTCAAGGCAAGGACCCGGATGAAGTAATAGAAGAGGAGCCGGCTCTCTGGCAGAAGCTAGTAGAACAAGCTATGCCTATTCTAGACTTCGCTTTTCAATCTGTAATAAGCAAGGTCGATATCAATAAAGCCAGAGACAAGTCCTTAGCTGTGCAAAAACTCCTGCCCTCGCTTTATGAGATAAAAGACCCTGTGCAACAATCCCATTACCTGAAGAAACTGGCACGTGAATTGAAAATCGAAGAGTCTGCCATAAGAGCTGCTTTGCGAGAATCAAAAGCCGGTCGGAAAAAGCCTCAACTTAGCAAGCCCACAGAACAATCTCGTCTTGCTCACCAGTTTGTATCTAACCCTATTGAAGAACGCTGCTTGGCACTTCTCCTTCAATACTCAGAGCTTCGTCCTTCAGCTCGAGAGCTATCACCAAAACACTTCGAATCCACGGAGAATCGGGAGGTCTTTGTCAAATGGCAACATTCTTCTGATATCGCGGACCTTGAAAGTAACCTTGACACGAGTCTATTAGAACATTTATACTATTTGGTTAATTTAGTTAATAATAAAGATTTCCCGCCAGCCATACGGGAAAGCGAGAAAACACGACATCTTGATTTAGCCCAGTGTATTCGCCGTCTAAAGGAGCAGTTATCCCGGAAATTAGAAACTGAGAAAGAGGCGACGCTTGAGATTGAGAGGGAAAAGGGTGGTATAAGCGCAGAGTTGTCCAAACTAGAGGAGCAAGGAATAAGTTCCGGGCAACAACTTCAGGAAATCTTTGTTAAAAAAGAAAAAAACCATGGATTCAATGAAAGAAGAACCCATTAACTTGGATAGTGATGAGGTGGTGGCTGAAGGCTTACTCAGCGACGAAGCCGAGGTTGAGGATGTCAGCACCTTAGCCGAGGAAGTTGAAGAAAAAGAAGAGAGCGAAGAATTCCTCGCTGAGGGGACTGAAGAAATAAAGCCACCGGTACCACTAGAAGAGCATGAAATAACCGATGACTCAGCTCGTATGTATCTTCAGGAAATTGGCAGAGTGCCACTTCTAAATATCCATGAAGAGAAGTTACTATGCCGAAAGATAGAGCTGGGCAGGAGCCTAGACGAAATTGAAGAAAACCATTTCAAGAAATACAAGAAATTGCCTTCACCCGTTGAGATAGTTATTCAGCTAATTTCCCAATTATCCAAGGCGTACCCCATTGTTCAGATTGTCGAAGAGCATATTGGTATCGATTCCTCCGGCAATGTGGTAGAGACAATCAAGAATCCTAAATTTCGCTCCGCCATCGATGATGTTATAGATGCATCGTTAATAGCGGCAACTATTGAGGCCACAGGCAAAGGACCCACTGCAGCCGAAGAAGCAATAGTAAATCTTTCCATAAACAGTCAGCTTTTGCCCCCGCAGTTGCTAGAGCTCCTAGCTAAAGATAAAACTTCATGGCAAAAGCTGAAGAATCTCTTGACTAACGACAAATTCTTATCTCGAATCGATTCTCATAGCAGTGAGTTCAAAGTTTACTTTAGACAGGTACAAACCGAAGCAAAAGTATCAGAAAGGCACCTCACTGAAGCAAACCTACGCTTGGTGGTTAGTATAGCCAAGAAATACATCGGGCACGGCATGCCTCTCCTTGAGCTTATCCAAGAAGGAAATATTGGCCTTATCCGGGCTGTAGATAAGTTTCAGTATAGAAAAGGCTACAAGTTCAGTACCTATGCTACCTGGTGGATCAGGCAAGGTATCACTCGTTCTATAGCTGACCAATCCCGTGCCATTCGTATTCCGGTACACATGGTAGAAACGATTAACAAGCTATTACGTACAATGCGGCAATTAGTTCAAGAGCTTGGACGCGAGCCAAGTTACGAAGAAATTGGCAGCCGCCTAGATATGTCTCCGGAAAGGGTAGAAGAAGTCATGGCTTTGTTTTTCCGTGAGCCAATATCACTAGATATGCCTATTGGCGAAGATGAAGATAGCCGATTAGGCGACCTTGTTGAAGATCATGCCAGTTTAGCGCCGACTGAAGCCACCTCACAGCAGCTGCTCAAGGAACAAATAGACAAAGTGCTTGGTGAACTTACTGAGCGCGAAAAAAGGGTATTGCAGCTTAGATTTGGCCTTAAAGACGGACATGCTCGAACTCTGGAAGAGGTGGGCAAAGAATTCAATGTAACTCGGGAAAGAATACGACAGATTGAAGGCAAGGCTCTGCGTAAGTTACGTCATCCCACCCGCAGTCGAAAACTCAAGGGCTATCTAGACTGATCTTGCCTCAAGGGCATGCCAAGCATAGTCCCCATATTTTTAGGTAACTTGCCTCGCGTTAGTGACTTAGTCAACTTTTGTATCTCGCGAAACTGATTAAGAAGTTGATTAACGTCTTTGGATGTGGTGCCGCTTCCCCGAGCAATACGGCTTCGCCGTTTACCATCAATGATGGCTGGATTACGCCGCTCCTCATAAGTCATAGACAAGATAATAGCCTCTATTTTCTTTAACTGTTTCTCACCTTCATCATCTGGCAATTGAGAAGCGAATTTGGAAAAGCCCGGTATCATTTCCACAAGTCGACCTAAGGAACCCATCTTGTGAATTTGACGCATTTGACTGAGAAGGTCTTCAAGGTCAAAATCCCCACTGCGCATTTTCCCTTCCAAATTCTTGACCTGTTGCTGGTCAAAGGCTGTCTCAGCTTGCTCGATGAGGGTGAGCATATCTCCCATACCCAAAATACGAGATGCTAAACGGTCGGGATAAAATACTTCCAGCGCATCTATCTTCTCACCCGTGCCCAGGTATTTTATGGGCACCCCGGTAACAAATCTAATAGAAAGAGCAGCTCCACCTCGGGCATCTCCGTCCATCTTCGTCAGGATGAGCCCCGTGAGCCCAATTCGGCTGTGGAATTCTTGAGCTACCCTTACAGCATCCTGCCCAATCATAGCATCTACCGTAAGTAATACCTCTGAAGGCTGTACCAGGGATTTAATATCAACCAATTCCTGCATCAGGGCTTCGTCAATGTGCAGGCGTCCCTGTGTATCTACTATAACCCAGGTTGCACCTTTTTCTTTAGCTTGCTTTAGAGCATGCTGGCAAATTGTAGTTGACGCTACGCTAGCATCCTCACTATATACAGGAATGTCGTGTTGCTCACCCAATGACCTGAGTTGTTCAATAGCAGCAGGTCGGCGAGTATCAGCAGCTACTAATAAAGGGCGCTGCCCTTGATGTTTGAGCTGAACAGCTAGCTTCGCTGCTGTAGTGGTCTTACCAGAGCCCTGTAATCCTACAAGCAAAGCGACTGCTGGTAAGTCAGTAACCGAAGCTAAACGACCGGGCTCTCCACCCAAGATAGAGATTAATTCTTCATTGACAATTTTGATAATCTGCTGGGCTGGTGTTAGGCTGTGCAATACTTCAGAGATAAGAGCACGTTCTCGCACTTTGGTCAAGAATTCCTTGACCACCTTGAAATTTACATCTGCTTCCAGAAGCGCCAGCCGTACCTGACGTAAAGCATCGTCGATGTCTCCTGCGCTAAGCTTGCCTTTCCTGCCAAGCTTATCAAATACAGCAGTCAACTTTTGAGTCAAGACTTCAAGCATATTAACCCCAAAGTATTTTATGCTTAGCTAAGTCCTATAGTCAACTCATTTTGCCACGTCCAGAATTTTTCATCTCAAACTCAGAATCCTATTGCACTTAATTCAGAATCAGCATACTATATAGGTTTGATGGAATATCTTTGGGCACCTTGGCGAATAGAATATATACAAAAGGTCGCAGAAAGCGGCTGTATTTTATGCCAGAAACCCGGGGAACATAACGACGAGGCGAATTTTATCCTTTATCGTGGTCAATACAATTTCATAATTTTGAACGCCTTCCCCTATAATCCAGGGCATTTAATGGTCGCCCCCTATCGGCATATAGCAAATTTACAGGACTTAACTGATGAAGAAGCGAAGGAACTCTTTGACATTATTAAGAAAGGTTTGGAACTTCTGAGGGAAGTGCTGAAGCCAACTGGCTTCAATATCGGCTTGAATGCGGGCAAAGTTGCTGGAGCCGGTATAGCGGAGCACCTCCATACTCATATAGTCCCCAGGTGGCAAGGTGACACTAACTTTATGCCGGTGTTAGCTGATACCAAAGTCGTATCGGAAGCCGTGAGTGGCACATACAAAAAGCTAAGGGCAAAGTTATAGCACAGTTGCCAGCCTACGAAATTTCCTGAAGTCATTTAGTAATTCAAAAATACAGAGATTTTTTCAAAAAGGCGAACTGTAACCGTAATAAACGCTATGCCCGCTCTTTCACAAGTATAAGTATACCCATTGTAGCCAGGAGAGCCAGCCCTGCTCCCAGGTAGAAGGTGGCAGCCGGACTGACTGCATTCCAAAGCCACCCAGCAAGTACGCTAGCTGGTAGTAGTACTAGACCAGTAATTCCCTGGAAAAGACCATATGCCGAACCTCTCCGTCCCACAGGTGCCAAGTCTGCGACAAAAGCACTGGCCACACCCTGCGTTGTTCCATAATAGATGCCGTAAGCAGCATACAGTAACCAAAGTTGCCAGATATCCGTCGCCAGTGCAAAACCTAAATATACGAGACTATAGATGAGCCATCCCAGTGCAAGAATGCGGCGCCTGCCCAGTTTGTCGGATAACATACCCATCGGTGTTGAGACGACACTGTACACAGCGTTGAAGACCACCAGCATAATAGCTATCTGTACTAGCGGTACTTGAACATTTTGGGCACGCAGGATCAGGAAAAAATCGCTGGAATTACCGAGCGTAAAAACGGCCATGATTGCCAGAAACAATTTGAATCTTCTATCAAAGGGCTGATTTGTTGGGGTCATCGGGGCATTTGCTATTGTCTTCTTGGCTACATCTTTTCTAATGTCACGGACGAAGCCGATGAGGATGACTACCGCGATAACCGCCGGGAATATGCCCACTAGCACCATCATGTGATAGGTGTCCCTTTGCATATCGAAGCTGCTGGTGCCCTCGAACAGGTAAATGATGAGTGCTACGCTAGCCAATCCCACCATTGCTCCGGCGCTATCCATGGCGCGGTGGAGACCAAAACCTCTACCTCGCTCGTTCGGGCCAAGGGAGTCTGCAAGCAACGCATCCCGGGGAGAACTGCGCAGGCCTTTGCCAATGCGATCTCCAAAGCGGATTCCCGTAACGGCTGCCCACCCGTTTGCCAGCAACATGAAAGGCTTCACCGCCGTGGCGAGGCCGTAACCCAACGTCGTGAGAAATTTGCGCTTCCCAATCTTGTCACTTATCCTCCCGCTGATAAGACGGAAAAGTGCGTCAGAGCTGTCGGAAATGCCCCCAACAAGCCCGACCAGCGTCGTCGAGATGCCCAGCACGTTTGTCAGGAACAGCGGCACGAGAGTAAAAATCATCTCGCTACTGACATCAGTAAAAAAACTGACAAGACCAAGAAAGAACACATTGGGATGGAGTCCGAATATTTTTCTATCGGATGTTTGAGCCTCAGACTGCCGAGTCATTCAATTATCGTTCCAGCCGAATACGACATAGATCAGCGTTATTTGAAAAAGAAATAAGAAACGCTATTGGATTAGTGTAGCTGGAATACATAATAAGAGTCAACCGTTAAAAACTAGTATAAGATTCTTGCATCAAAATACTTTCTTGGCAGATAACAAAATGAGTTTCTGTGCAGTTCGGCAAATTGCACAATAGTCAGAATTGTTGTGTCACTCTTCGCTAGTTTGTTCTAGAGCTGTTTTACCAACCATTGAGCGAACATAGGCATGGGATTATGGGGTGTAGTGCTGTGGGTTCAGGAAACGATTATGCGTGCTACCATCGCTGACCTAACATCTGTGGAGAGAAGAGGATTTGCTTATGGAGTCTTCAATACAGCGTACGGAGCCGGCTGGTTTTTGGGTGGCGCCCTGATGGGGCTACTCTATGTTTCTATCAACCACTTAATCGTGTTTGCCGTGATCATAGAGATCATCTCGATTCCGCTACTCTTCGTGGTCAGAAGAGCAGCTTAGCATTTTACCGGAGCGAAAGCTGGAAGAAAATCTCTGGAATCTGAATAGGATTTAAGAAGCGGGGTCATTAGCAGCTTAACTTCAGGTAGCTTGAGGATAGGAACCAAGTATCTTAATAAAAGTAGCCTCTCTTTGTAATTCTCTCATAGCTTCCTGGTAAACTTCGCCATCTAAGTGACCCTCGAAATCAGCATAAAAAACGTATTCCCAGGGCTTAGTTCGGCTCGGTCTGGACTCCAATTTTGTTAAATTTATATTTCTGGTGGCGAAGATACCCAAAATCCTGTATAGGGAGCCAGGCTTATGTTCAGCAGCAAAAACAAGAGAGGTTTTATTTCTCTGCGCGGGTTTAGCTTTTTGCTTTGAGATAGCCACGAATTTGGTGTAGTTATTGACGCTAGTCTCAATTTCCAGTGCCAGAATCTCCAGCCCATAAATATCGGCAGCTCTTTTGCTAGCTATGGCAGCGCAGTTCCTCAACTTTTTCTCTTTTATCATTTTGGCACTGCCCGCGGTATCATAGCTAGGCATAATTTCGGCTTTCAGTTTACTTAAAAATTCCTCACATTGAGCTAAGGCTTGAGGATGGGAGTAAATCGTTGTTATATCTGCCAGCTTTTCCCCTGGCAAAGCCATCAGGCAATGGCTTACTTTGAGAATAACTTCAGCAAATATATTAAGAGGATACGCCAATAACAAATCGTAGGTCTCGTTAATACTGCCGGCTTGAGAGTTCTCCACGGGGACTACCCCAAATTCAAGCTTATTCTGCGAGACAAGTTCAAAAACCTGTTTCAGCCGGGTACACGGCAAAAAATCAATGTTCTTACCAAAAAGCTTTGTGGCAGCATCTTCGCTGAAAGCGCCTCTTTCTCCCTGAAAAGCAACCTTGACCATAAACCTATTGCAAAGTATAGCTTAAACCTCCTTTGAACTTCCACTGTGATTTGATATAGAAAGGTTAATTGCGATTTTATGAAGAGATGTATGAATGGGCAAATCAATCCTGATTATGCTTAACCGTTTACATGGCGGCAATTTCCTTTTTTAACTCTTTTAGCCAGGTCAATGATTTAAGCTCTCGCTGCAAAATATATCTTGTATACTCGCACAGTACTCGCTCTAACTCCCAGGATAATTCCGGTTTTACTTTGACCCGCCTTGCAGTAGCATAGTCACAGCTTTGCCACAAACGAAGGACCTTCAAAGCCCCGACCGAGAGGGGAAGAGAGGGTTCTAATGAAATTGCTTCGATTTGCTCGTAACGGTGATCTTCTTCAGAATTACAATGAGGGCACAAGAGCCCACCCTTGCTGAGGCTGAAAAAGTTGACTACCGGCTTGAGGGGCGAATCGCAGTTAACACATCGATGTAACTGGGGACGGTAGCCAAGGTGGTGAAGAAGATGTAGCTCAAAATAACGTAATACGGTCTCATTGCTGTCCGGCTCGCTCAACTGATTTAAGGTATCCAGCAATAGGTCAAACACAGGACGATTCTCACCGCCCTCAACAGTAAAGGAATCAATAAGCTCTAAGATGTAAAGGCCACAAGCCATGCGCCATAAGTCGCTTTTCAAAGCCAGGAAACCATTTATCGTTTGACTCTGGGTAATAATATCGAGATTACGCCCTTTAGCCAGCAACATTGAGCTATGCGTCAGTGGTTCTACATTGCCGCCCAATTTGCTCTTGGGACGACAAGCTCCCTTAGCTACTGCTTTCAATTTGCCAAACTCTGGGGTATAAATGGTGATAATCTTGTCGAATTCGCCCAGCTTAGTTTGTTTTAAGACGATGCCTTGTGTTTGATAGTTCCGAGATGTACCCACCTTAAGTCCCCGACTCTAAACACTAAATCATAAACGAATCTAAGTATCTAACCTTAAAGTTCGAAGCCTTTATTTTAAGGCGCCCGGATTTTGGCAAGCATAATAAGGTTTCTCTCCATTGCTGTTACCTTTCCTTTTGGTATTATACCCTCGCCAGCCCGGCAACCGTAATTAAGAGTAGCTACTCGAGTCTCCACCTAAGGCTTTTTGGCGTGCTTCTCGGCGTGATCCAATACTAGATTAATGGCGTTGGCGGCAGCAGCAAAGGAGTAGTACACAGGCAACCCGGACGAAATAGCACTACGAATAGCAGCCAGAATAGCTTCAGCCTCTTTGGGCATAATACTGGGTTCAATTACCATGGCTACTGGCTTGGGAAGAAGGCCCTGCTTTATGGAAAACCTGCTCATTAACAAGTCTAGGTGGTTTTCTGAAATCAGAGACGTTGTGAATTGACCTGTCCTGACAAACGTGACTAGGAAATCAGTTCCTTCCCACCTTGATAATATATCGAAGGTTTTGATTACCCCCTCAAGGTTCATCATGGCTTGTGAATAATCCACGGGATTTCGCAAGATATTGCCGGCGATGGGAGTAAACTCCCGTATCTGAGCAATGATCTCTGGGGGTAGTGGAGGGACTCTTAGCCCTCTGCTTCCAAACTCGTCGGCGATTAGGACACTGGCTCCACCTCCAGCACCGAATAACAATGCATTCCTGCCTCTGGGAAGCGGCAAGAACAGAAGTGTGACCAATACATCGATCATTTCTTCGATGCTACTGACACTAATGATTCCCAACTGCTTGCAGAGGGCATCCCAAGTGGTCTGGCTTCCAGAGAGTGCCGCGGTATGGCCGGCGGCTGCTCGAGCACCTCCCTCGGTAGCCCCACCCTTGAGCAATATCACTGTCTTTTCCTTCGTTGCTTCTTCCAGAGCCCTGCGGAATCGTTTCCCATCCTTGATTCCCTCAATGTAAAGGGCTATTATCTTGGTATCTACATCATTAGCAAGATATTCGAGCAAATCGGTCTCATTGATGTCACATGCGTTGCCGTAGCTTATGACCTTGCTGAAGCGAATGCCTCGCAACGCTGCTTGCCTGACCAAATAGATGGAATTGCCACCGCTTTGACTAATGACTCCCACCGGGCCGCTTTCCTTGGGGAAAGCTGGACTGAAGGACAGGCGTGATTGGGGGCAGTAAATGCCCATACAGTTAGGGCCGAGAATCCTGATCCCCTTCCTACGGGCGACTTCCGCCAGCTCAGATTCCAGCTTTATTCTCTGTTCCTCACCGGTCTCACTAAAGCCCGCTGTACAGAAGTGAATTGCTCGTACCCCTTTCTCGGCACATTCTTCCACAAGCTTGGGAGCAATCTGGGCATTAACCAAACCGATTACGTAGTCGATGTCGCCGGGGACATCTTTGAGACTGACATAAACCTTACGACCTTTGATCTCCCCTCCCTTGGGATTAACGAGATAAAGGGGGCGGTCGAATTCAATTTCGATAAGGCCCTCTAGGAAGGTTAGCGTCCAGTGCCAGGTCTCGGCAGTTGTGATGCCAACAAGGGCGATTGAATTAGGGTGGAAAAGGAAGTCCAAGTTATGCTGATGTGTATTTTCCATACTCCTTACTCAGTAATACCTTGTTAGTTCAGGTGAATCTGGAAGTATAGCAAAGAATTTATAGGTTGTAAATGTTAGTTTGAGCCTGGAGATTTCCCCTGATTGAGCTACTCGACAGCTTTCCCAAAAGCGTATTTGATAGACTAATAAAGATGTGGTAAATTATTTAGATTTTGGGAAAACCAAATAATTGCATAATGCTTTTGCTACAACTTAATCGTAACCCAGTCTGAAAATTTCTCAATTCACATCGTAATTAGGAGGCTTGTATTGAAAACAGATAGACTAGGAAAATTTGAGTATATTTTCAACCCAAGGACGGTAGCTGTAATAGGAGCTTCCGACAGTGAT
>JBEKTM010000007.1:0-50686 GCA_049516035.1 Dehalococcoidia bacterium | reverse complement strand
TTGGAAGAGGCTATCTCGAAAAATGAGCTTATTTCGGTGCGCAGCCTGTGCAGTCCCTTTTCCGCTTACTCTGAAAAAGCTTACCTTTCCTATGCTGAAAGCTATACCCTTGTGGAGTACCTTCTGGATAACTATGGACAGGGCAAGATGCTTGATTTATTAGCTCTTTTGAAGCAAGGTAATACTTATGATGAAGCCTTGACCAAGGTCTATGGTTTTGATATAGATGGTCTTGATGCTGTTTGGCGAGCAACGCTAACATCTCCCACTGTAATTGCGAGCGAAGCGCAGCAATCTCATCCTGCTTTGATTGCTACGTTAGCAGCATTAGCGACAGCACTGGCTTTATGGGGTGCTCTGGCTCTGGAGAAGCGGACCTGGCGAAGGTCGTCTGGAAAATCAACCATGTAAGATAAGCCATGAAAGACTCTTTTACTGTTCACGATTTACCCCTTAGTGAGCGTCCCCGGGAGAGGCTACTTAGGCTGGGCAGCGAGGCTCTTTCTGCTCAGGAAATTTTAGCTTTAATCCTGGGTCGAGGAATTAAAGGCGAGTCTGTCATGGTGACTAGCCAGAAGTTGTTAAGCCAGTTTGGCAATCTCAAGGGCGTTGTCGATGCCTCTGTTGAGGAGTTGACCCAGACGAGAGGTATCGGACCAGCCAAAGCAGCGCAGATTAAAGCTGCTCTGGAGTTGAGTAAGAGGCTGGAAGCCAATGCCGGTGAGAGTTCCAAGCCGCTGCTCAAGTCCCCTGAGGATGTGGCTGCTGTGGTGAGGAGCCAGTTGAAAGGCAAGAAAAAGGAGCATTTTTTGGTGCTTTGTCTGGATACTAGAAACAGGTTAATAAATCGCAAGCTAGTTTCCATAGGCAGCCTGGATACGAGTATTGTTCATCCCCGCGAGGTGTTTAAGGAAGCGGTATCTTCCTGTGCCGCCTCGGTAATTTTTGCTCATAATCATCCTTCAGGTGACCCTGAGCCATCCAAAGAGGATGTTGAGCTAACCAAGCGGCTGGCTAAAGCTGGTGAAATCATAGGCATTGATGTCCTTGACCACATCATTGTCTGTGATAAAAGCTATTTAAGCTTGAAGGCTAAAAATTTGTTCTAGATCAATTTACTGCGGCTTAATTTCTGAGATATACTATTGGGTAAGCGAGTATCATGAAGACTAGCGAAAAAAACGAGGTTTTCTTTTTCCCCTATGATAAGGGTAGGGCTTTTCTCAGGGGGTTGAGGACTCTTTTCTCTAAGGTAGCTGATGTTGTCTCTACGGGTGATTCAGTAGCGGTGAAGGTCCACATGGGAGAATACGGTGGTAGTGCTTACCTTCGCCCGCCGATAGTGCGCCGGGTATGTGATTTGATTAAGGAAGCCGGGGGCAAACCGTTTGTCACGGATGCCACTACTCTTTATCCCTTGGGGAGATTCACCGGCAGCAAATATCTGGCTACGGCAGCCCGCAATGGCTTTACCGAGGAATCGGTAGGAGCGCCCGTGATTATCGCCGATGGACAGCGAGGCTATAGTGGAGAATGGGTAGATATTCCCAGGCAGGTTTCTGGTTGCTCTTTAGATAAGATAAAGATAGCCAGGAAGATTTTCAATGCCGACTCTCTGATAGTCCTTTCTCATGTGAAAGGGCATGATCTATCTGGCCTTGGCGGCTCTATCAAGAATGTGGCTATGGGCTGTGTTACCAAGGAATCGAAAGCTGCTCAACACAAGGTAAATCGTGGTGTCATCGACCTCTCTAAATGCACGGGCTGTGGACAATGTGTTGCAGCTTGCCCCTTCAAAGCCTTGTCGTTGGTTGAGGAGAAAATGATGCGTGACGAAGAGAAATGCATGAGCTGTAATCATTGTCTTTATCTTTGCCCGGACGGTGTTTATTCTTTGCCTCCCCAGTCGCAGGAAAGGTTTCAGGTTAATTTGGCTCACGCCGCAGCAGGAGTGCTGAGCCAATTTCACTCTAAAGTGGCTTTCATCAATTTCGTTCAGGATGTAACGCGATGGTGTGACTGTGCTACACCGTCAGGTTTTCCAGTAGTTCCCGATATTGGCATCCTCGCTTCTACAGATGTGGTAGCTATTGACAAGGCATCGTTGGACTTGATTGCTCAAAGTAAGCCCCTGGGGAAATTTGCTAACATCAGCTCTCCTGATATATTGGGCAAGATAAATGGCACGGATAGCCTGATTCAAATAAGAATTGCCCAGGAGCTTGGCTTGGGCAACATGACATACCAGCTAAGAGAGCAAAAATAAAAATGCAAAATTTAAAAACGGATTTAAGGGTCGAAGTAAGATGACGGTTTTTGCATTTTAATTTGTAATTTTGATTTTTTATCTTTGCTTTTTAATATTCCCCTTAGAATTTAGCCACTGTTTGGAACGCTGTGCGGAGTAGCATGGAAGATATTGACTTGGCCCGCTCTCTTTTAAAGGAAGAGCAATGGAATCTCGTCATAGTGAAGAAAGGGCAGGTTCTTTTCAGTTCCAGAGAGCGTGGAGTCGCCCCCTTTTTTCAGGCTATCCAGAGTATGGGAAAGAGTTTACATAATGCTGCGGTAGCTGACCGCATTGTAGGCTTAGCTGTAGCTATGCTTTGCCTTTATGCTCGAATAGCCTCGGTGTATGCTGGCATAGCGAGCCAGGGAGCGCTTGATATGCTCAAGGAGAAAAGAGTGACCGTTAATAGTCAGAGCGTAGTGCCTTATATCTCCAACTATGATGGCACAGACTTGTGTCCTTTCGAGAAACTGGCCGGAAGTTGCCAAAAGCCTTCTCAATTATTGGCAGCGTTACAGTCTCTTTTTGCCGAAGGTGAGCAGTGAAAAGAATTCGGCGTCTTGCCTTATTATCTCTGTTTTTGGCGGCTTTCTTGATTCTACCTTTGACTGCTTGCCAGCCATCTTGCAGCGGTCAGGACGTCCTTAATCTCTGGGATACCGGTCCCATAACGCTTGACCCGGCGATTGCTGCCGATATGTCTTCTTATGTCTACATCATGCAAATCTTCTCTGGCTTGGTTCGCTTGGACCAGAATCTGACAATAGTACCCGATATCGCTAAGAGCTGGGATGTGAGCTCCGATAACACAACATATACCTTCCACCTGCGACAGGGGGTGAAATTTCATAACGGCAGAGAGGTTAAAGCTGCCGATTTCCAATACTCCTGGGAGCGAGCTTGTGACCCTGCTACTGGCTCTGGCACAGCCGCTACGTATCTGGGCGATATTGTTGGTGCCAAGGATATGCTGGCGGGAAAAACGACAGAAATCTCCGGAGTCAAAGTCATTGATGACTACACTCTTCAGGTTACCATTGATGCTCCCAAGGCCTACTTCCTGGATAAGTTAGTTTATCCCACCGCCTTTGTAGTTGATCGGGCTAATGTGGATTCCGGTGCGAACTGGTGGTGGAAGCCAAACGGGACAGGCCCATTTAAGCTGAAGGAATGGCAACTAGGGCAGCGGCTGATTTTGGAGCGTAGTCAGATTTATTACGGCGAACTTGCCAAATTGGACCAGGTTGTCTTTCATTTTTCAGCTGGTTCGCCCATGGCCCTCTACGAAACAGGGCAGATTGATGTCACTCCTGTTTCCACGAGTTACATTGACGAGGTTAACGATGAGACTAATCCATTTCATCAAGAGTTAGCTGTAACACCTGAACTCAGTCTCTATTATATTGGCTTCAATATTGCTAAACCTCCCTTCGACGACGCTAATGTCCGTCGTGCTTTCTGTCTGGCTGTGAATAAAGAGCATATCGCTAAGGTGATATTGAGGGACATGGTAAGTGAAGCTGAAGGTATTTTGCCGCCGGGCATGCCTGGCTATAATGAGACTCTCGAAGGACTGGACTACGATGTAGAAAAAGCGAAAGAGTTCATCGCCGCCTCGAAATACGGAGATGTTTCGAACTTACCCCCTATTACAATAACTACTGAAGGCTATGGCAATGACATTCCCAGTTATCTAGGCGCCATCATCCAAGAATGGCAGCAAAATCTCGGCGTGCAAGTCTCGGTGAGGCAACTGGAATCAGAGAAGTTCCTTTATAACTTAAAGCAAGAGAAAGATGAGATGTTCATACTGGGCTGGGTAGCTGACTACCCCGACCCGCATGATTTCCTGGATATCCTCTTTCATTCCGGAAGCGCAAATAATATCTTCGAATACAGCAACTCCAGCCTAGATGCTTTACTTGACCAGGCAGCTATAGAACAGAATAGCACTGTCCGCCTGGCTATGTACCAACAAGCTGAGCAACTGGTAGTTGCTGACGCCCCTTGTCTTCCCCTCTTCCATGACACCAACTATATCCTGGTGAAGCCTTATGTCAGAGATTATGAGCTCAATCCTCTGGGTGTTCCCGACCTGAGCAAGGTGTATATTGACAAGAGCTAAATTTCAAAATCCCAAAATCCAAGCTCCAAACAAACCCCTTCAAAATGCAAAGTGCGAAAGTCAAGTGAAGATATAAGCATTTCTGCGTTTTGACTTGTCATTTTGATTTTTGACCTCTGGTTTTTGAATTTCTGTAAGGTATATCGAGGTGGTTCATGGTGGTATAATGATACTGGATGGAAAGGGAGGCGATGCTCTATGAGACACTCCCTGGCGGCAGGGCGAGGTGTCATATTTGCCAGTGGAGATGCCTTATTAATCCCGGTAAGCTTGGCGTCTGCCGTATGCGCATCAATCGAGAAGGCAGGCTGTATAGCATGAATTATGCCGAAGTATCCTCCATGGCAGCCGACCATATTGAAAAAAAACCTCTATTTCATTTCTTTCCTGGTACATATGCCTTCTCTTTGGGCACCTGGGGATGCAATTTCCACTGCAAGGGATGTCAGAACTGGGAGATTTCCTGCGTGGATATTCCGCAGGGTTCGCAGCAATTGCTTCCGGAAAGAGAAATAGAGCTAACCAAAAAGTATAATTGTCAGGGCATTGCCTGGACTTACAATGAGCCGGCGATTTGGTTTGAATACACCCTGGACTCAGCCAGGCTGGCTAAAGAAAATAATCTGTACACCGTATATGTGACCAATGGCTATGCCACGCCTGAAGCTCTGGATACCATGGGTCCCTGGCTTGATGCTTGGAGGGTAGATATTAAAGGCTTCAACGAGGGGTTCTATCGGCAGCTAGCCAAAATCCCTCATTGGCAGGGCATTCTAGATGTCACCAGGCGGGCTAAGGAGAAATGGAATATGCATGTTGAGGTGGTGACCAATATCATTCCTACGATGAACGACGACGAAGAGCAACTCAGGAACATTGCTACCTGGATTCGAGATAGTCTGGGTGAGCTCACTCCCTGGCACGTGACTCGTTTCCATCCCCTGCACGAATTTACTAATCTGTCGGCTACACCGGTATCCACCTTAGAAAGGGTGTATAAGATTGGGAAAAAGGCCGGGCTGAAATTTGTCTATCTGGGCAATGTGCCGGGGCACGAGTATGAAAATACTGTGTGTTATTCTTGTGGCAAGACGGTTGTTCATCGCATTGGCTATGATACTCAGGTGGTGGGGCTGGATGGCTCGAGGTGTAAATTCTGCGGAGCTGACCTTAATTTCCGGACATAAGGGAGGTGCTTTATGGCTGAGGAACTTCATCCTGTGGTAAAACTGGCTAAGGAGGCTGTGGAAAGCTATGTCCGAGCGGGGAAAACGCCCAAGCCGAAGGAATTGACTCCGGAAATGAGAGAGCGAGCGGGGGTTTTTGTTTCACTTCATAAGCATGGGCAATTAAGAGGATGTATTGGCACCTTTGAGCCAACCAAGGATAATGTGGCTGAAGAAATCATTGCCAACGCTATTAGCTCATCTACCGCAGACCCTCGTTTTCCCCGGGTGACTGCGTCTGAGCTTGATGACCTGGAATATGGTGTGGATATCCTTACTAAGCCTGAGCCGGTCACAGATATCAACCAGCTTGACCCTATGACATATGGCGTTATCGTGGAGTGTGGTTGGAAAAGGGGACTTTTACTGCCTGATTTAGAGGGTGTGGATAGCGTTGAGGAGCAAATTGCTATTTGCCGTCTCAAGGCGGGGATATTAGCCAGCGAGCCGGTTGAACTTTATCGCTTTCAGGTGAGAAGATTCAAGTAACAGGTCGTGGTTACTAATAATGGAAAAGATGCCTCTTTTCGACCTACCAGAGGAAAAGGATTTGCCCCAGAGTATGCCCTTGGCGGCAAGGATGCGACCACAGACGTTTGCTGAGTTCGTGGGGCAAGAGCATTTAGTTGCCGAGGGACGGGTGCTCCGAAAATGTATCGAAGCCGACCAGCTACCCTCTATGGTATTCTGGGGACCGCCCGGCAGTGGAAAAACAACTCTGGCTCACATTATCGCCAATGTCACCAGAGCGCACTTCAGCTCTCTTAGTGCTGTGAGTGCCGGGGTGGCTGATTTGCGGCGTGTTATCGGGGAAGCTAAGAAGAGGCTGAAATCGTCAGGGCAGAGAACCATTCTTTTTGTTGATGAGATTCACCGTTTTAATAAGGCGCAACAGGACGCCGTATTGCCTTTCGTGGAAAATGGTACAGTGACTTTCATTGGAGCCACTACGGAAAATCCCTCCTTCGAAGTTATCTCTCCGCTTCTTTCCCGGTGCCGGGTCTTCCGATTGAATCTGTTGAGCGACGACGAGGTCAGGCTCATTGTGGAGCGAGTCATTAAGGATAAAGAAAGAGGGCTGGGGAAGTTCCAGATTACCATAGGTGAGGAAGCTCTGCGCCACTTGGTGACCATGTCCGATGGGGATGCTCGGGTGGCATTGAACGCTTTAGAGATGGCGGTATTTGCTACTTTGTCTGACAGTGATGGCTTGCGGTCAATAGACTTGTCGGCCATTGAGGAGGCACTGCAACATCGTGCTTTGCTCTACGATAAGAGTGGTGACCAGCATTATGACCTGATTTCGGCACTGCATAAATCCTTACGAGGCTCCGACCCTGATGCCGCTTTATATTGGCTAGGACGTATGCTTGAAGCTGGAGAGGACCCTCTGTATATCGCCCGTCGTCTGATGCGCTTTGCTTCTGAGGACGTGGGCGTGGCTGACCCTCAAGCGCTGGTGATAGCGGTAGCTGCCCAGCAGGCAGTGCACTTCGTGGGCTTACCCGAGGGGAATCTGGCTTTAGCTGAGGCCGTCGTTTATCTGGCCGTTGCTCCTAAAAGCAACTCTTTGTACCAGGCTTACTCCCGAGTCCAGAAAGATATACAACAAGGCCGAAATGAGCCTGTGCCACTCCACTTGCGTAACCCGGTAACTGACCTGATGCGTCAGATGGGACATGGGCAGGGCTATAAATATGCTCATGATTATCCTGACCATTTTGTCAAGCAACAAAACCTACCACCTTCGCTTCAGGGAAAACGCTATTATGTTCCCACTGAGCAAGGCTATGAAAAGGAGATTGCTGACAGGCTAAAGAAGTGGTGGGGGGAGTCACATGAAGAGGTGTAAAGCATAGTGGAAGTTTCTTACCGCGTGCTATAATGCGAGACTGACCTGAGGGGATCTTGGAGATAGAAGGTATGTATTGATGGAGGTGCGCTTTGGCTAAGTTATTCTTCGTCCCTAGAGATATGGGGTTCTACGACCTGTTCGAACAAGAGACGGCTAATCTAGCCGTTGCCGCAGAAAAGCTGGTTGACCTCTTTAACAACTATGAAAACGTGGAAGCAAAAGCCAAAGAGCTTAAGGATTTCGAACATAGAGGCGACGTTATAACGCACGAGATAATAGCCCGGGCGCATCGGAGCTTTGTGACACCCATTGACAGTGAGGATATTACTCTTCTCGCTCACAGCTTGGACGATGTCATGGATTTCATCGAGGCTGCGGGCAGGACAGCTTGGCTTTATCATATTGCTCAACCCACGGAGAGGGCCCGAGAGCTGGCCCGAATCGTGGGTAAGATGGCCCGCAAGTTGAACGAGGTAATGCCTCAGTTACGTCATCGTGACAAGTTCAAATGGATTCTAAAGCAATGTGTGGAGATTAACACTCTGGAAAACGAGGCTGATGATGTGCATCATGCTGCTTTGGCTGAATTGTTTGAAACTTGTGCCAGTGACGCATGTGAGGTAATCAAATGGCGCGAACTGTACCAACACTTGGAAGATGCTACTGACCGGGGTGAAGATGTCGCTAATGTCCTGGAAGGGGTAGTCCTCAAGTATGCCTGACGTTAGTTTTCTTCTGATAGCCACTTTAGTAGCAACGCTGGCTGCCGAGTTTGTCAATGGCTTGACAGATGCTCCTAATGCTATTGCTACCGTAGTTTCTACTCGTGTTCTTCCCCCATCTCTGGCTGTCCTCATGGCTGCTGTTCTTAATATCGTGGGTACTGTGATAACCGGCACGGCTGTGGCTTCCACTATAGGCAAGGATATTGTAAAGCCAGAGCTTATCGGCCTTCCTGTGCTGCTTGCTGCTACGCTCACTGTTGTAATCTGGAGCACAGCCGCCTGGCGCTACGGCATACCTACCAGCGAAAGCCATGAGCTTGTTGCCGGACTTGCTGGGGCAGGGCTGGCCACTGCCGGCCCCTCTGTTTTGCTCTGGGAGGGATGGAAAAAGGTGCTTATTGGTCTGGGCTTCTCTACCTTTCTCGGGTTTTTTCTGGGGATGATAGTAATGACCAGCCTGTACTGGATATTGCGGCGAACCAGCCTGTCATCTATTCGCGGTGCCTTCAGCCGCCTTCAGATACTTTCCGCTGGTTTTATGGCGTTTAGCCATGGCAGCAACGACGGACAGAAGTTTATGGGAATTTTTACATTAGCACTGGTGCTGGGAGGTAAGATGGCACACTTTGCTGTTCCAGTGTGGGTAATGCTGCTTTGTGGTGGCGTGATGGGTATTGGAACAGCTTTTGGGGGGTGGCGCATAATCCGCACCATGGGTTTCAAAATTACCAAGCTGGAGCCAGTAAACGGCTTTGCTGCTGAGAGTTCCGGTGCAATTGCCATTTTACTGGCTTCCCATTTTGGCATTCCCTTGAGCACCACCCATTGTATAGGTACGGCTATCATGGGGGTGGGGGCTACCAAGAGGTTTTCGGCGGTACGCTGGGGAATCGCACGAAACATTGTTATGACCTGGATAATAACCTTCCCAGTCTGTGCTGCCCTCGGCTGGATAATAGCGTCGCTTCTGAAGATTGCCTTGTAAGGTGACAAAACCTCTTTGCCTCTTTAGAACACCTGTGCCATAATTTAGCTTCGCTAAATGGGTAATAAGGGTTCAATAAGGAAAGTAAATTGAGTTTGAAGCTATTGCCGGCGGCTCTGCAGAAGCAGGATTACAATCTGGCAGCTCATGTCCTCGTCTATGGCTTGGTCAAAGCCTCAGTAAAAAATCCTAAAAAGTGTTATGGCGGTAAAAGGAAAAAGCCAGAAAAAGAGTAACCTGCGTGGTTTCTATAGCCGGGCTCTGGACGAGGCAGAAAAGCTCGAGCTGGAGGAAGCTTCTCATGTCGAAGGAATTGATGAGGAGATTGCCCTTCTCAGAGTGAAGCTCAGGGAACTTTTAGAAGAGCAGCCGGAGCGGATTGACCTGCACTTCGAGGCAGCTAATATCATAGCCCGTCTGGTAAAAACCCGATATCAAATCACCAAAGAACAGAAGAAGTCTCTTAAGGAAGCCATCCAGAAAGTCTTGACCGAGGTTGCTGTACCCCTGGGGGTAGGGGTGGGCGGAAAAATCCTAAGCACTAAATCCTGAAATTAGTAGTCAGTAGCCAGTAGTCAGAATTCAGCATTCAGAAGATTCCCCTACTGGCTACTGGATTCTGTATTCTTGTTACTACCACTATTTCTATGAAGCTAAGACCTTATCAAATGGAAGTAGCCCGGGCGGCTATGGACTCTATCCAGAAGGGAATGGGACTGACCTTTTCTGTGGAGATTGCCAGGCAGGGAGGCAAAAACGAGCTTTCAGCGCATCTGGAGGTTCTGCTGTTGACGCTATATATAGCCAGCGGAGGCAATATTATAAAATGCTCCCCGACCTTTAAGCCTCAGACCATTATCTCTCTAGAAAGGTTGAAGCAGAGGCTGGATGGTTTCGGTTTTGATGGCATTTATCGACCCCAGATGAGCTATATTGTTCAGCTCGGCAACGCTAAAGCCATCTTTCTATCGGCTGAGGGCTCGTCTTCAGTGGTGGGACACACCGCTGACATACTCCTGGAGATTGATGAATCGCAAGATATTAGCCAGGAAAAGTACACCAAGGAATTCCGCCCCATGGGTTCCGCTACCAACGTGACCACGATTCTTTATGGCACTACCTGGGACGATAGCACCTTGTTGGAAGAGGTAAAGCAGGCTAATCTGGAACTGGAAAGAGAAGACGGTATTAAGCGCCACTTTAGATATGATTGGCAGGAGGTCGGTAAGTACAATCCGGACTATGCCAAGTTCGTCCAGGCAGAGCGGCAAAGACTGGGCGAAGAGCATCCCCTGTTCAGGACTCAATATGCTTTATTACCTATCACCCACGGCGGGGGCTTCTTATCACGGCAGCAGATAGCTCTGGCGCTGGGAGAACACTCGAGGCAATCACAGCCTGAAGGGAAGAGGTCTTATATTGCTGGAGTCGATTTGGCCGGGGAGCATGAGGTGGAGATGTCGTTGCGAGGAGCATTAGCGACGAAGCAATCCCTGATGGATATGAGATTGCCACGCTTCGCTCGCAATGACGAGGGGAGAGGATGTGATTCCACAGTAATCACCATTGCCGAGGTGGATGCCCGCCTGCCAAGCCTTGGCGGGCAGGCCACTAATCCATCACAGCCAGTGTTGAAAGTTGTGGAACAATACCAGTGGACGGGAACGCCCCATAGCCAGCTTTATACTCAGATGATGGCTATCCTTAAGAATATCTGGAACTGCCAGAGGATAATGGTGGACGCCACAGGCATCGGTCAGCCTATAGCCAGCTTTCTCAGGAAGGAGCTGGGAAGCCGGGTCATACCATTCGTCATTACCTCCAAGAGCAAATCCGACATGGGCTTTGAGTTATTGTCCTTTGTCAATTCTGGAAGGCTTAAACTCTACAAGCAAGATGGCTCCCAGGAGTATCGAGAGACCCTGTTCGAGTTAGAAAGAGCCCGGGTGCGATATCGCCCCAACCAAACGATGAACTTTTATGTGGACCCTCAAGAGGGACATGATGACTTTCTCATGAGCCTAGCTCTGGTGGTCCAGGCTGCTAAAGGTCTTAGCCCCCGGGAAGCCAGAGGTTGGCTACGAGAAAGCTAGTTCACTTCTTGTCATTGCGAGCGGAGCGAATGCGGAGCGCGGCAATCTCTCTCGTCAGCAGCCCCTCCGAAATTGCTTCCGCTGACGAAGTCAGCCTCGCAATGACAGGAGAGGAACTGTGCGTCACATTAGCGCACCCTTAGTAGTAATATGTTCTTCTCCTTATTACGAAAAAGTAAACTGCGGTGCCGATGCCCGCCACTATTGCAATGATGATAACAATGAATGCCCATAGGGGTAAGAGTCCAGCTTGAAAGGAACGAGCCACGGTCCAGTTGCCTGCGTTCTCTGCTCCATCTACGGCTTGCACAATCCAGTAGTAAGTGCCGTAGGGCAGGGCTTGTGTCGCATTCAGGATATAGTTCGTTCCGACCAAGCCGGCAACCGAGACTATGGGGTCAGCGAATCCAGTGGCGGTGACATTAGCACTGGCTGCTATCTGCAGGCTATAGTAGACTCCACTTTCATCGGATACCGCCGACCAGTTAAACGTTGGCCTCACCTTGCCTATGAATCCCACCCGGCTTCTGTCGGGCGGTGAACTGAGTGCCGGTGTGTCAGGGGCCTTTGATTCCATGATAAATGTCGCGGTGGCATTGTTTCCGACAGTATCCGCAGCTATTACTTGATGTTCGCCATGTTGGCTCTTAGGCACGACAAAATTTGCCACGAAGCTGCCTGTGCTGTCGGTCGTGGCTGTTGCTTCCTGATTATCCTCATACGTTATAGACACATCTTCGTCCGGGGGAAATCCGCCGCCGGTGACGGTCAAGTCGGTGCCCACATGTCCTTCGTCGGGGGACAACGCTAAGCCAGGCTCTATCTTGAAGCTGAGCGTAGTGACGGCGGCTTTGGGAGTCGACTCTCCGTAAGCGGTGACGTTATTTGTGCCTGTGGGCATCTCAGGCACCTCGAACACTTTCGTCCAGTTGCCTAGGGCGTCAGCATCAACCCTGATTTCCGGCTCCGGTTCCTCTCCCGCAAATAATATCGTGATGTACCTGTCGTTGGCATAAAATCCACTGCCCGTCACCGTTATGTTTTCGCCTGGGCTGCCCGATAGTTCACTTAGGCCTATCCCCGGCGTTACTCCGAAGAAGGCATCCCTAACCTGGGCGAAGGTACTAGTGTGACCTTGGGCGTCTATCTTATGGCCTCCCACTTCCATGGTGGAAGGAGGAACTGGCAAAGTCCAATTCCAGCTGCCGTAATCATCAGCGCTGATATTTTGTGCTACCGTTGTGTAGTTGCCATCGAGGTAGTATCTCAGCTCGATGCCCGTTTCATTCTCGGCAAAGCCCTGGCCTGTCACGGTAACATTAGTGCCCACAGGGCCTTCTTCAGGGCTTACCGTCAACCCCGGCTTCACAGTAAAGTTAGAAGAGGCGCTGTCATTCTCCCCGTCGGCGAACACCTTATGGGTTCCCTGGTAGCTTTCAGGAACGATGAAGATGGTCGTGAAGTTTCCTGTGCCGGACGGGACATCTATTTTAACCAGGGTCCTGTCAGTGTTCAGATAATAGTAAATGTCAACCAACTCATCATCCACAAAATTATAGCCCCGGACGGTAACACTTGTGCCGGGGACTCCGTTGTTGGGCGTGAGCGTAATAGAGGGTGTTCCACCATCGGCTTGTGCGGGCGCAGCCGGCAGTGCCATAGCTGCAAGGCAGACAAGGAGAACAACCAGCAGTCGAGATAGCCAGCGCATTTGACTCACTTCCATTTTGTTATTATAAACGAAAATGCCGCTAAAAAGTAAGTAGGGTTGACTATTTTGGGACAAATTTGTTGAGATTGCTTCGGCTGGCTTCGTCAGCCTCGCAATGACAGGGGAGGAAGTGCTCTTGGCAATGACAAGAAGCGAGTGTCATTGCGAGCACCTGAAAGGTGCGTGGCAATCTCCTGGCGATGGTGCTATTCTAATCGTAATAATATCTTCTTCTCCTTATGAAGAAGTAAATCAGGCCGCCAAGTAGCACCACTATTGCGACTATGATGAGAATGAACGCCCAGAGGGGCAATAGTCCGGCTCGGAAGGAATGGGCTGCGGTCCAGTTGCCTGCATTTCCTGCTCTATCTACGGCTTGCACAATCCAATAATAGGTGCCACAAGATAAAGCATCCTTTTTGTCCAGCGTATAGTTCGTTGCGGCTATGTCCGGAATTGAGACCAAGGGGTGGACGAATTCTCCAGCGGCAGTGACATTGGCGCTGGTGGCTATCTGCAGGTTATAGTAAACTCCACTGGGGTCGGATACCGCTGACCACTTAAACGTCGGTCTCACCTTGTTTACGATTCCCACCCAGCCCCTGTTGGATGGTGAAATGAGTGTCGGCATGGGTGGGGGGGTTGATTCCATGATGAGGATGGCGGTGGCATTGTTCCCGGCAGCATCCTCGGCTGTCACCTGGTGCTCGCCATATTGGCTCTCAGGCACGACAAAACTCGCCTCGAAGCTGCCTGTGCCCTTGGTCGTGGCTGTTGCTCTCTGGCTACCATTGTACAGGATGTTCACATCTTCGCTGGCTGCAAATCCATGACCGGTGATAGTCAGGTTCATGCCCACGTATCCTTCGTTGGCAGGCAACACGATGTCAGGCTTTATCTCGAAGCTAAGCTCGTTGATGTCCTCTTTTGGGGTCACTGTTCCCCCGGCAGTTACGTTATACGTGCCTGTGGGCATCTCGGGCACGTCGAAGCTTTCCTCCCAGTCACCTTGAGTATTGGCCTTGATGCCTGTGACCACTGTCTGGCCGGCAAACAATATCTGGATGTTCTTGTCGTAAGGCATAAATCTGCTGCCCGTCATGGTTACGCTTTCATTCACGCTGCCCCATAACTTGTCCATGCTTATCCCCGCCGTTACTTCGAAGGTGGCAACCTTGACCTCGTAAAGCTTGGTCACAGCACTCTGGGCACCTAAGTTATGTTCTCCGCTGGTGGAGGGGGGAATTTGAAAACTCGTCTCCCAACTGCCAGTGGCATTGGCTGCGATACCACTTTGTATCGTTTTGTAGTTGTCGTCGAGGTAATACCTCAGCTCGATGCCCTCTTCATTCTGGGCAAAGCCCTGTCCCGTCACGGTCACATTAGTGCCCACAGGACCCTCTGCAGGACTTATTGTCAAGCCCGGCTCTACGATGAAGTAAGCATCGGCTGTGTCATGCACTACCACAGCGTGCACCTGGTAGTCTCCCTTGCAGCCTTCGGGGATGGTGAAGATGATTGAGAAACCTCCGCTGGCGCTGGTCTTATTACCTTCGGACATCAGAGTCCGGTCATGAGAAATGTCCACATACTTGCTTTTAGCAAAACCCTGGCCAGTGACGGTGACTTCTGTTCCGGGGGGGCCTGATTCGGGAGAAAGCTTGATGAGAGGTCCCCCACACTGAGCTTGTGCCGGCACAGACAACAGGGCCATGGCGATAAGGCAGATGATGACAACGATGACCAATCTCGACAGCAATTTCATCCCGTTATAGCCTGTTGCCAAACTCTTCATAATACTCCCTCCCCTTGTGGGAGGGAGTTAGAGGGAGGGGGATTTCACCCTCACCTTATCCTCTCCCATCAAGGGAGAGGAATTTTATATAATTTTCATATTTTCGCTATTATAACGAAAAGGCTAATAAAAAGTAAGGGGGGGATTTTGACAGCGCGGCAATAAGAAAGGGGGCGACTTAGAGTCGCCCCCTTTGAAATCACCCCTTCCTCTCCCTCCTAGGGAGAGGATTGAGGTGAGGGTATCCTTATACCCGACGAGTCCTGAAGATGAGTACTATGACTACAATCACTAGGACCGCGCCGATGGCGATAACCACCCAGACCCAGGTCGGAGTCGCCTGTGTGGTCGGAGTTGGTGTGGTTGGCTGCTCTATCGTGCGGAAGGTGCCTACAGGGCTCGTGCTTACAAGAGTGCTATCCTTGTAGGCAGTCACCTGCCAGTAGTAGGTGGTGTTATAGGACAGTGTTCCCTGATTGTAGGCTGTGGTGGTCAGAGTCTGGCTATTGACGGTGCTGGAGAAAGTTGGGTCAGTCGAGAGCTTCCAGACGAACTTATTGGCAGTCGCCTGCAGGTTCCAAGTGAAGCCCACATTCTTTACAGCCACGTCGTTGGCTCCGGACACAGGAGCGCTCATGGTGATGGCGCCCTGTGCTGTATTGGGGGCAACTGTGATGGTCCCCGCATCAGACCACCAGCTGTGAATGATTTGACAGGTGCTGGCCTCATGCGCCCTGACTCTCCAGTAGTAGGTGACCTGACATGTGAGATCGCCGGGGACGACGAAACTGAGGCCTGTTGCTCCTAGTATGTCTTTCCCACCTTCTGTATAGTCAGCCTGGGCTACCACATCGGTAAATGCAGGGTCCAGCGCAATCTGGACGTCATAGTAGCAGGCGTCGCACACGCCACTCCACGTGAGGCTAAACGGCAAGTTATTGCAATAGCAGTCAGCCTGGATGGTCGTGTTCTGGGGGGGAGCCAGCAGTTCGGGAGCCTGCTTGGCATAGCAGTCCTCAAACGTCCAAACGGTGCCCTCTTTGGCCTTACACATGTCGTATCCACTCTCCACCGTGCCAATAGCATAGAGCTTGGGGGTGGTGGTAAAGTCCGTGCAGCCGCAAATCTTCAGTGCCTGGGGCATCATGAGGAAGGACTCGTCGCCGGTGAGTCCCACAGTCAGGTAATCCCACTCGATGCACTTCTCGCATGAGATTTCTGCAGCAGGAGTCAAGCAGCGAGCCACGCCGGTGGAATAATCTTGTGCATTGCCCTTCCAGCAATTGAAGTAATCATCAGAACTAGACCAGTCACTGCCAAACGTGTCTCCGATATAGCTGGCGTAGAGAACGCCGCCGGTGTCTTTGTTGCTGAAGGGGTTGCCGCCTTGGAATCCCAGCACCAGGCCGGTGTAGTCGAAAGGCTCGGCATTGAGGTCTTTCCACTCGGTGCTCGTGCCAATGACCCAGCGGTAAATACCGTTCTTGGCGCCAGCGCCGGCTGTGGCAGCATAGATTACATTGTTAGTGTCGAAGTAGCTGTCAAAGGCCACAGTAACATAGCCATCAATGGTGGGAGTCTCCTCAAGCGGTGAATCGTTGAAGGTCTGACCCTCATCGGGGGAGTAAGAAACCTGGCCCTCAGTGCCGCCAACAAGTACATCGTCGCCATGAACGGCGATAGTCCAACCTGTGTCAACGTCGCTGTCCACTGAGGCATGCCAGCCCTCAGCATCGTACAGGGCGACATTGCCATTGGTGTCCAGGGCATAGAGGGTCTCATTACCACTCACAGCCAGATCCACGATGTTCTTTACTGTGGGAGTAGCTACTTTGGTCCAGCAGCCGAGGGTTTCCAGGTCATTCAAGTAGATAGTGTTGGTGCCGCGGTCAACAAGATAGACGGTATCGCCGGTTGTTTCCACAGAGGCGGGTGGGAGCCTGAGCAGTCCATATTGTTCATCCCCGAGCTGGCCGCACCAGGTTCTCAGCCACTTGCCGCTGTACTCAGGAGCCTCGGGAAGGTTTGTAGCTTTGAGCCAGACGCTGTCGCAAGCGCAATACCCATTCTGTTGTTCCCCGAGATTCACGCTGACCAGTATCATCTTGTTGCAGTCGGGGGACACCGCGACATCCGAGAGGTAGTCAATCTGGGTGTCAATCAGGCTGAGCTGGTCCCAGATATAGCCCACGCCGTAGTCGGGGTCGTCGAAGCTTACCGACCAGGCGCCCTCGTCATAGTCATAGTAGGAGTTCTCTGGGCCCAGCGCAACCGCATAAGCCTTTGTGTCACTTACGTAGAAGGCCGCCATGGCCCATATCCCGGTTGGCAGCTTGGTATCGCAAGCTGCTGCCCAGTCAGTGCAGCAGACATTCATGGTCGTGATATTATCATGACGATAGACCTGGACGCCCGCGCAGCAGTCTGCGAGGTATCCAGTCCCGTCGCCCAGCAAACCGGCTATAGCCTTACCTTCAGCTATGGTGCCCAAGTAAGACACATCGGTCAGCCAGGGTGTGCCCGGAATCTGTATCCTGATCTCAGCTGCATTAGCATTATTCACCACGAATATCTTGCCTACCGGAGTATCAGTATCATCGAAGTAGTTCACCCAGACCCAGGCATATCTGGTAGTGGCTTGCTGGCCGTTATAATCCTGGGGCAAGGTTATGCCCGCTGTTAATGCCTCAAGGTCTCCCCAATCGATGCTTATACCTGCTGTGGTTGCAGCGTCTATTACGTGCACAGCATTAATGCCAAGACTGGATGCCTTGTTCCAGGCCGGGGTCTCTCCCCACGTGCCAGACTGCAGTTGAACGGCATTATTGTTAGCAGTGGCAACCAGGATGACATGGTCCGTCTGCCAACTGGGGGAGAACTGGATAGCAACAACGGCTACCGAGGAGAATACAGTGGTTTGGCCTTGGTCATTCCAGCCATCATCCGCTGTGGCGTCTTCCCAGACGCCAATACTATCAGTAGTAGCGCGGAAAAGCAGGGCGTTGCCGCTCCAATCGGTGCCGCCGATGGCGATGTCGTGTACATCGCTCACTGCGGGCGAGACTTCCAAGGCAAAAACGCCGTCTGTGGGGATGTCAACTTCGCCGGCGCTCCGGAAAGTAGCGCCGCCATCATCAGATAGGAAAACATAGGCATTCTCAGAGATATTGAGGGAGAGGGCGACAGCCAAGAAGTCGGGGTCCGCAGCGTCGCAGGCGACTTGCAGCAACCCGGTAAGTTCGCCAAGGTGCTTCTTGTCAATCTCTTTTGTCACTCCCTTGGTGATGTCCGTCCAGGTGGCCGCGCCGTCCGTGGACTTCAACAGGTACCACGGTCCCAGATTCTCAGTCTGCTCAGTCTGACACTGCGTGTATGTTTGATATAAGATAGAGTAGGCTGTGTCTCCGCCGGCCACCACGGCCTGGTCCACAATATAGGACTGTGGTGCCAGGACAAAGCCCTGCGTAGTGGGAGTAGAGACTCTGCCCCACTCGCTGGTGACATCACTGGAGTTGGCACTCACCTGGTGGGCGGGTGCCACTGTTAAAAACAGACCGAGGGCCAGTGCCGCAGCGATAAGTATATACATCGCCCGCACTGGCCACTCTCTTGTTGTAATCATTATTTCCTCCTTTATAGATATCCAACTTATTCTTACTCTCGCCTGAAGTCGTAGATATCCAACTTATTCTTACTCTCGCCTGAAGTCGACCACTCCAGGCTCGAGGCATTGGAAACATTTTCTTTCAGTAAACCCATTTTTAAGCCTGCCTCATTACAGGCTGCCCTTTTTGAGATTGCTTCGTCGCCCCGATGAATCGGGGCTCCTCGCAATGACGAAAAACATTTCTTGCCCGGGCCAGGCATCGTTCTCTTCCCCTCGGCTCCTCACAATGGGATTCGCTTTGGGACTTTCCCATAAGCATCACCTCCTTTCCATATTATTATCCATTAAGCTTTCACTTTCAAGACGCGATAAATGTCTCATATAGCCAGCCGGCAAAAGTACCCGGCCACGGTAGTGCCGCTGTAGACCCGGTGCCACTTAGGGCAACAGGCACCGAAGCTTCATCAGGGTCGTTTGATACTATCGTTAATGTAGCAGATTTAGACCCTGTTGAAGTCGGGCTAAAAGTGATTATGACATTGGCTGAGCTACCTGCGGCTATCGTTCCCGGGTATGATCCCACCGAGAATTGGCTGCCGCTTACGCCTATGTTCGTGATGGTCAAAGCAGCCGTGCCCACGTTGCTGATAGTCAGCGTCTTTGTCTTAGATGTACCCACGGTTGCACTACCAAAGGCGAGCGATGTGGCAACCGAGATGTCAGGCACAGCGCCGCCAGTGCCTACCGCCAGATTGACCACCTGAGGCTGGTAGTTCATAAAGGTCGGGCTTGCTGGACTGCTCGTCGCCGCCAGGCCGTTAACCTTGAAACTCAAGGCTTGGCCGACGTCGGCGCCTGTGCCATTAACTACCACCTCATAATGGCCGGCGATAGTCGTAGTAACCGAAGTTCGGGCTGTAGTCTCAGTCCCGACAAAAACACCAACCGTTGTGCCCACTGGGGCATTGACGCCGCCAATGGTCACTGACCCACTGATGGGGGAGGTCACTGGTGGTTGAGCCAGTACCGGGACTACCATCAAAGCGATTAAAGCTGCCGCTAATACTAGACTAGATAATATTCGCAGCTTCAATATCTTTCTCATTTGTTCCTCCTTTCTCAATTTTTCCTTAAAACCAAAATCTTTTCCATTGCTGGGGTGGCACATGCCACCCCAGCAACTACGTATCGTTACTGTGGAATCGTCAGGGTGCAGGAATCGGAGACTACCACGAAGTACTCCTCGCCTGGCGTAAGCTCGGTCAAAGCGCTGCTAGAAAAGCCAGGAATGTACCACTGCCAGGTGCCTTTGTCTGGTCCTGTCTCAACCAGGTAGTAGATACCCCACAATTCCTCACCGTCAGACACGGTTATCGCGTCGCAAGCAGCAGCCATGCTCAACGTTGGTCTCCCAGCAGCCGGGTAAGGAGCAATCAAAGGCTGACCGCCCAGCGGGCAGTTCCAGGTTATCGTTTCCGGTAATGGTGTGCCGCCCCAAATAGCGGTTATGCCATCAGAAACCCTGGGCCCATACTTGCCTCTCAGGATGTAGGGGTAGTCCGCCGTGGCCGTGATGGTGACAGAGCCGTTGTTACCCAGAGCGTCAACGGTCACTGCCGCGATGCCGTGGTTGTCGGAGTAAACCTCTACATCTTTGGGGTTCACAGGAACTCCAGGATCGCCTTCATGGGTGTTGGCAATGATGGACCCTAACCGCAGGTCAGTCCAGAAGAAGTAAGGTCCCTGTACGGGGTAGTACCAATAATAGTACGAGGGATCTCGCTCCCAACTCATCCAGTTATATCCTGCCGGTATCTCCCAGTTGGCCGGTATCTCCACAGCATAGTATGGAGACTGATACAGGCCGCCACTAATTCCATAGCCCTCAAGGTTGCCCTTGTCCAGACCGGATAGGGTGCCGTCGTCGCTAACGACATTGAAGATGACCAGAGCCTGGGGCATGGGAGCATCCCACTTGTTAATTGTGCCATCGGGAACTACAGTGTTGCGTACATAGCCTGCCCACCACGCACTTGAGGGAACCGTGGCTGTGGCTATCCACATATCGTTGGTGCTCCACGGTTGGTAGGTGCTGAAGGGTCCGATGGTCGGGAATTGTGCCTCGGCCGGCGGGTCTGTGGTTCTGACACCGCTGTCGTAAGGACCAAGCTCGTCAGAACTTACGATGCTATCGAGGTTAGCCTGGTCCATAAGGTCGAAGTTAGGCCGCAAAGAGACGTCCTTAGTGCCAGCAATCAGCACCCAGTCGTCGGGAAGGACGTAGCGGCCAGCAGGCAGTGTCACGTAGTCGCCATCGCCAGTAATGTCAATGACTTTGGCTGCCCTGGTGGTAGCCATCAGGTGGCTGTGCCTATAGTCGAAGAAGCCTCGTACCTGAACGGCAACCTCAGCGGCGTCTAATCCTGGATTGAGACCAGTTATGGAACTGGACGGCGTTATGTTCGCCAGGGTGACATCCTCGAATTCCAGGAAGTAAACCAGGAAGCCATGTTCGGCTGTGGGACCATTGAAATCAGCCTCTACAGATTGGTCCGTAGGTCCTTCGCCAACGTAGCCATCCACTTGGATAGTCAGCGTTACTTCGTAAAGGGCGGCATTGACATCAGCTTCCCCGGATTGCTCTGAAACCAGGATAGCCTGGGTGTCGGAATAGCCTTCCCCGCCCTCTCCGTCGTTGCTAAAGTCCAAGTAGTTGCCGCCCAGAGGGCAAATCACTTGCTGTGCCCCAGCCGGAAGCCCAAGATAGTTGTAATTGATGTAGATGCCGCTAACATCTGGCGTCGAGACAGTGATGCCAGCAGCGTCCGAAATCGGCTCCAGGTTGCCAATGCTCCCCTCTTCCAGGCTGTAGATGGCGGCGTAAAGATTAAGTGTGATAATGTCGTGCCACATGCCGAACTCGCCTGTATCTGTCCGGTAGTCCTCTGTGTAGGAAGGCGCAACGTCCCAGTCCTTCTCCAGGACTATCTTCTCGCCAGCCCACCTCAGTTGCGGGGTCTTCACCTGTGTTATCTCAGTGTGTGGACCCTTGGTGAAAGTCTTTATGCCTTTCTCCACGCAGACACGGTTCTCACCGTTAAACGGGTCTTGTTGGATTGGGCTGCCGGGGTAGGACACCAGAACCACGATAATAACCCCTGCCGGCACCAAATCGCTAAGATTACTCTTGTCTATTGACAGCATAGCCCAAGCTAGTCCCGGAATTTGGTTAGCAAGGTTATCTTCGGTCGTGGTCCAGGCATACTGTCTGTTAGGGTTGATGACAAGGTTGATTTCGCCGGGAACAGCAGGATTAACCGCGTTCCAGGTGAAGATATTGATGTTGGCATGGTTTATAGCAGCATAATCATTAATGTATTGCCAGGGCTGCTTGCCGTTAAAGAAGGGGTCAGCTATCGTGTACTGCCCACCAGCTGACCAGTCATCGCACCAAGACCCATTAGTGGAAGCCAGATGACCCATCAGGTCGTCAACGAACAGTTCGTTGTCGTTCGTGTTATCGAGCAGCCACAAGTGAACTATGGCATTACCCACAGGCACACAGCCAGGGACGCTCAAGAACGTGGCAGTAACACTATCCGTTATGTTCTCTTCCGCGATGCCATTATCTCCGTAATCAACGGTCACGTCCTCGGTATGTTGAGTGCCACTCATGTCAGGGTTAACATCCAAGTCGGTACAGCAAAGGTCGCCCCACTTCTTCTCGGTCTGGAGGGTCCACTCGTAGCCGTCCAGAGTAATTTTCACTCTGATGTGGATATCACCTTCCGCCATAGACCTGATTTCGATGCTAGGTACATTGTCTATGGTGCCCGGCGTCTTGATGGTCTCCTGGTAAAGAGCGCCGCCACTGTACTGATTAGGACCAAGGGGCCAAAGGACGGTGATATCGTTGGGGTTGAGGTTCACACCTGCCTCCAGCCACCAGTCTATAGTAGCCCCGTCTATCTCTTCTCTAGTCCAACCGGTCCGATCGATAATGACCTTATGGATGGAGCCCTTGACGTTGTAGGAAATGTTGGGGGGCACCAGGGTGGGATCCGGTGGTTTGCTCTGTGCCATCGTTGTTCCTGGCACGATGGCCAGCCCCAGCACAAATGCCAGGACCACCATTAGATAAATTGCCCTCGTATGCCAATTTGTTGTTTTACTCATTTATTTTTATTCCTCCTTTATAATATCCAACTTATTTTTACTCTCGCCCGAGGTCGACCCCTTCGGGTTCGAGTCATTGGAAACATTTTTCTTCAGTAAACCTGTTTCTAAGCCTGCCTCATTTCAGGCTGCCCATTTTGAGATTGCTTCGTCGCTGCGCTCCTCGCAATGACGAAAAACAATGGTATTTTGCCCGGGCTAGGCATTCTTCTCTTCCCCTTGGCGAACCCCTTGAGATTGCTTCGTCGCCTTCCGCTCCTCGCAATGACCGGAGTGACAAGGCGCTTCGCAATAACGATTCGCTTCGGGACTTTGCCATAGACATCACCTCCTTTCCATTTTATTTAGTAATATCATTCTGTAGTTGCCTGATTTATCAGGCCTCACCCAGAATGACCGGCAAATGTCATAGAACAATATTCAATTATTAAAGTTCAGACAAACTCAGACTTCTCACCAAAAGCCATAATAATAGGCTCAGGCCTACTTAATCTTCCAATTTAAACCCTTCTATCTGTTTTGTCAATAGGTAAATCAAAGAATTTGCCAAAATAGCTTAGATTTATCATAACAGCCAGCTTTCTTTTGTCAATATACCTGATATAGCGAGGTATTGCGACCCCACCGCCGCATTGGCCGACCGCTACCCAAAATCCCAAGTACCAAATCCTAAACAATACAGAAAATCAAAAATCAAAATGACAAATTAAAATGCGAAAATCTCAGGAAGAGGCAGCTGTGTTATTTAGCATTCCAATCGTGAAAGAAAGGATTCCTTCATGCCTCAAGATTGCCACGCTTCGCTCGCAACGACAACCGACCCTGTCATTGCGAGGAGCGTAAGCGACGAAGCAATCTCTGGTCGGGCTGTTGAAGATGGAGATTGCCACGCACCTTTCAGGTGCTCGCAATGACACTCTCTTCATGCCGTTGCGAGGCTGACGAAGTCAGCCGAAGCAATCTCGGTGGGGCTGCTGATGATGGAGATTGCCACGCTGCGCATTCGCTTCGCTCGCAATGACAAAGCAGCCAAAGGAGGCTTGAGAGATGAATGATTTCACACCGTCCCAACTAGCACGCATGGATACCGATAGGCTCGCCACCTACCGCACCAACCTTGATTTCTATAACGGTAGCCAGTGGCAAACCACGTCACGCAACCGCCAGCTCGTGTTTAATTATGCTAAGGCCTCAATAGACAAGATAACCAGCTTCCTTATGCAAGGACTGGGCTTTGCCTGCTATCCTGGTGAGGAAACCGATGAGCTCAAGGCCCGGGTCCGTAAAGCCGAGCAGCTCCTCCGCCAGGTCTATGAGCAGAACAACCTCCAGCAGCTCGATTGGGAGACCGAGGTCGACGCCGCTGTCCTGGGAGACGGCTGCTATAAGGTGATATGGGATACCGACAAGAAGCGCATCCGTATCACCGCCCCCGACGTCTCAGGGATCTTCGCCTGGTGGCTGGGAGATGATACGTCTCGAGTCTGGAGAGTAGCATCAAGATATACCCTCACCCAGGACGAAACGCAGCTCCTCTATCCTCATTACGCATCACGCATCACCAAAAAGACCGCCACCATCACCGAGCTCTGGACGGCCAAGGACTTTCAACTCTACCTCGACAACGACCTCATAGAGTCCAAGCCCAACCCCTACGGCTTTATTCCCTTTATCATCTTCCCCAACCTCAGAGAGCCCAAGAAGTTTTGGGGCATATCCGACGTTCCCTTGCTTATCCAGCCCCAGCGGGAGCTAAACCGAGCCATGAGTCAGCTCTCCCGCATCCTTGAGCTTTCAGGAAATCCCATCGCCGTCCTTGAGAACATCGGCTCGGCAGAGGACATTAAGGTTCAGCCGGGCGCCGTGTGGACGATCCCCGAGGACGCTAAGGCTTATCTTTTAGATTTACTCCAGGGAGGCGGAATCAGACTGCACATAGACTACATTGACCTGATCTACCGCACCCTGCAGGATATATCGGAAACACCCCAGGCCGCCTGGGGAGGCACCGAGAAAGATATCTCCGGAACAGCCTTGAATATCGAGCTGGGGAGCCTGGTCCAGAAGGTCACCAGAAAGAGAACCATCAGGACCAACGCCTACCACCAGCGGAACGCCATGATCCTAAGGCTTGCCGAGAGGTACATGCAGCAGAACTCCACCGGCATCTCCCATAGGGTAATCTGGGGAAACATCCTGCCGCAAGACATAGCACGTCAGGCCCAGAACGAGCAGCTGCTCGTCCAGGCCGGTGTCCACAGCCGAAGGACCGCCATGGACGAGCTTGGGATCCAGGACCCCGACGAGGAGTTTACCAGGTGGTTAGAGGAGAGACAGAAGATCCTGGAAATGAATCAGGAGTTTAAGGCATCCTCCACACGTGGCGGAGCGAGAGCGAGAGCGACAGCCGCAGAGATGGAAGTGCCTGAGTAATAACTCAAAAGGAGTGATTTATGCCACCAGAAGAAAAGAAAGAAGAACCCCAGAAGCCCCCTGGGAACCCCGGGGCAGCCCCAGAGTCGAATGGGGCAGCCAACGCTGAGGACCTAGCAACTATCAAAGCCGAGCTAGACGAGGAGAAGAAGGCGAAGGCAGCCATCGAGGCAGTCCTCACCGATAAGGGCAAACGCATCACCGAGCTCGAAGCCTCCCTGAATGTAGTCTCCCAGGCCAGCGAAGCGGCAGCCGCCGAGCTGGGCCACTCTAAGGAAGCCTACACGAAGGCCGTCGGCAAGTACCTCGATGCTGTCAAGGCAGCCAACCCCACCCTTCCTGGCGACGTCATCGTCGGCGCCACTATCGAGGAGATAGACGCCTCCGTCGCCAAGGCCTTATCCATTGCCACCGCCGTTAAGGCCAACCTCGAAGCTCAGGCCAAAGAGGCTAAAGTCCCGGCAGGAGCACCCACCAGGGGCGAGATATCCCTCGAGGGCTTGTCCCCCAGGGAGAAGATCGCCGCTGGAATAATTCAAAAAGGAGGAACTAGCTAACTATGACCATATCTCTAGTAGAAGCCAGTAAACTCTCGAACGATATCCTCCGCAAAGGTATCATCGAGACAGTAATCAAGGACAGCCCCATCCTGGAAAAGCTGCCCTTCATTCAGATTGTCGGTAACAGTCTGAAATATAATCGGGAGAAGTCTCTCCCTGGCGCCGGATGGTATGCCCCCGTATCGGGCACCTGGACTCAGTCCGAGCCCGCCTTCGAGCAGTGCTCGGCCACCCTCTGCGTCCTCGGCGGAGACGCCGACGTCGACAACTTCCTTAAGGCCACCAGGAGCAGCGTCCAGGACCTCGAGGCTGCCGTCATCGAGCAGAAGGCTAAGGCCATCAGGCATGAGTTCGAGAACGCCTTCCTCAACGCCGACGGCACCAGTAACCAGCCCACCGGTCTCTATACCATTCTTGCAGGCATAGCCTGGATAGCTTCCACCGCTTACGCCCTGGGAGACATCGTTGTCCCCATCCTCGGCTTGCAAAATGGCTTCCGGTACGAATGTACCACCGCCGGCACCTCGACCACCTCCCAGCCCACCTGGCCTACCGTAGAGGGCGCCACTGTGACTGATGGAACCGTTACCTGGACATGCCGACTCGGGAGCTACCTCGGCTCAGGAGTTAATGGAGCCACCCTGTCCCTGGCCAGCCTGGACAAGCTCATCGATTTGGTTCGTGGTGGCAAGCCCGACCTCATCCTGATGAGCCGCCGGTCCCGCAGGAAGCTCGTGGGCCTGGCCCGAGCTGCCGGCACCAACCTTTTAATCGGGGAAGGTGCGCTCGGCCAGGTCGTGGAGTATTTCAACGGCATCCCTGTGGCCATCTCCGACTGGGTAAAGGATAACTACACCGTCGGCACGTCTGCCGATTGCTCCGCCATCTTCGCCTTCCAGATGGGAGAGGGCGGAGTCTGTGGACTCACCAGCCCCGAGATGATTCAGGTCGAGCGTCTCGGCTCCCTGGAGACCAAGGATGCCTCACGCACCAGGGTCAAGTGGTATGTATCACTGGCCTCCTTTTCCGTAGTGAAGGCGGCCATGCTCACAGGAGTGAGAGACTAATGAGAAAGGCGCTTACCAGGGCTTTGCCTACTCTGGTAGGACATCTTTATTCCTCCTGTCACCTCCTTTTTTTAGGCTTGGGGGGAAGGGGGAACGTCGAGCCCCCTTCCCCCCTTAATGGCCTCGCAGCCATGCTCTTAATCGCTAGAGGATTGAAAAAATGACACTAAAAGAAGCCATTGCGATACTGGATGCTAAAAGAATGGATGACCTAGATAGGCGAGCCCCCGACAGTGCAGAAGCTTGTAGACTAGGCATCGAGGCCCTGAAGCGTGAAGAGCATACTCGGATGTTTCATCATGACCAGTGGGAAGGCTTACTGCTAGGCGAGACCAAGGAGTAAAAATGAACTTAACAGCAATGGTCGCCAGAGTCCGAGCGGACCTTAAGGATACCGACACGCAGAATTACATTTGGACGGATGCCGAAATCCAGGGGGCCATAGGCAGAGCCGTCATGGAGTATTCCCTCCACGCCCCCATCGAGCAGCAGACCGATATCGCCACCACCGACGGAAACACCGAGCTCGATATCTCCAGCCTCAGCGGCTTGCTCCAGGTGGCCTCCGTCGAGTTTCCCATCGACCAGAGCCCGAAATATATGCAGCACTTCGAGCGTTATGCCGGCCACCTCTATATGGAGGATGAGGGAGACGGCACCAAAGCCCGGGTCCATTGGCTTAAGATTCACACCCTCGGCGAGTCCACCACCATACCGGCGGAGCACGAGGAGATCATCGTCCTGGGCGCCACCGGTTACCTGGCCATGTCGGTATCAGCCTACACGGTGGACAAAGCCACTATCGCCGGTAGCCAGGCCTCCATAAACTACAAGGCGTGGGGTATGGAGCGCCTCCAGCGCTATGACAAAAAGCTTAAGCAAATTGCCAGAGGAAACCGAGTAATCCAGAGGGAGCTCTATACGGAGGAATGATGAACAAAATAAAAGGAGCAATCAAGAAGATGAGCAAGGTAAAAGAAGCACTTCAAAAGGAGAAGACTAAGGACGGGCTACCCAAAGAAGCCTTCGCCATAGTCGGCGACCCCCAGGATCCTGAGACCTGGAAGCTTCCCCATCATACTAAGGCCATACTCAGAGCTAGAGGCCGGCTCGATATCGAGAAAACAGTGGACTGGGAAAGAATGCCCGCAGCGGTCGCCGCCTTGAGTCGGGGCGGTTACCGCGGAGAGAGGGTCCAGGCCTCGGCCGAGGAAATCATCAAGGCCGCCCGCCATCTGGCAGCCCACTACGAGGCAGCCGGCAAGCCCGTCCCCGACACCCTGGGAGCCCTTATTTAGTCCACAGCACACTTTATCTCGTACGAGATAGGTCGAACTCATAAGCGGGATAAAGAATAAAACGGAGGTAATTGGATCATGTATATTTGGTACCTAGTGATCGCAGCGGTCATCGGAGCGGTCTTTGCCGGCTTGCTCGGATGGCTGGGCTCGGGTGAGAAGTTCGCTCCTCGCAAGTTTGCATCCACTGTTCTCAGGGCGATAGTGGCAGGCGCCGTTGTAGCAGTAGGCTACATCATAACGCCCGCCGTAACTGGTGTCCTGGGCATCGTGGTTGTTTTTCTAGCGGGGGCGGGCGTCGATGTCCTGGGCAATCGTTTAGCCGGTAGTGTCACAGCATCTCAACCGGGCAACAACTCGCCGCCGCAAAAGTAACGGAGATAAGGCAGGGCGAACTAACCTCTCGACGTGGTGGATAGACACCAGCCCTGCCTTAAAGGATGAAAAATGACTAGGTCTGGAAAAGGCTTGTTGATCTGCATAATTGTTTTGGCAATCGTGCTCGTGCTGTTACTCACGAAGTTTAGGGGAGGGTAAAGCCACCATGAGTATAAAGACTCGCAAAAAGGGAATCAGGGGCATTCCTGAGCCTCTCAGAGTGTCTCCACTGTCCTTGCGAGTTCCTTCCCCCTTGTCCTTGCGAGGAGCGGAGCGACGAAGCAATCTCTTAAGGTAACATGTTACTTGAACTAGCCGTCCTCAAAAACTTCGACAGCGGCACCTACAAGGCCGCCGTCCAGCTCGCAGGTTCTCTGACGACCTACTTCGATGACGTCCCTGTGTCCCGAGCTATCCCGACGTCAGCCCTGGTCATCGGCAACCGAGTCATCCTGGCTATTCCCGGCGACAACCCCAAAGACGCCTGCGTCATCGGTACCTGGCCCCAGGGCAGCCCCGGCGGAGCCGAAGTCCACGGCAATGAATATCACGACCCCGACTTCGCTTCTGAAGCTGCTTTAGCTGCCCATGCGGCAGCCAACACCGGTATCCATAACGTAGGCTCACTCTACATAGCTAAGTCTAGCGTCGATGGCTTGAACTTAGCCTCTCATAAAACAAGACATCAAAGTGGAGGGGCAGACGAGCTCTCCCTAGCCGACTTAAAGGGCGTTCCTATAGATGCCTTCCCTCGCACCGGTAGTCTCATCTTTTTCGAGATGTGGAAAGACATCGTCGGCTGGACAGAAGCTTACGTTGGCTCAGGATATAGAAGTAGCGGCTTAACAGACCTCCAGCTCTACACAGGGGCAACCAACAACTCCAGAGCTACGCTCTATATTACGGCCAACCCACTCGACCAACCCCAATATCCTGGAATAAAATTCTTCGCTTGCCTACAGTCATGCACCGCCCAAACCGCCGGCGAGATACGTATCTTCATAGTTAGAAACGGCGAAGCACTCGCCCCCCTCTCCGACATTGGCAGGCACGGCGGGTTTAAGATAATAAATGGGGAAATTTGGGCTACCACCGGCGACGGCACTGCAGAAACGGCTACGGATACCGGCCTGAATATAGCCGCTGCCTGGTCCGGTCGAACTATCGATGTCCGAGGAATAACAAATACGTCAATTCAGTACTATATCGACGGCGTCCTGAAGGCAACCCACACCACTAATCTCCCCTCAGCCTCCAATTACAGAATAGCGTTTGAGATAAAAAATACCAACGCTATTAACCAGGGAATTAGAATCAGACCCATCACCTACACCAGGCCCTAAGATGAAAACTCTCACCGCCACTCTACTCGCCGCCCAGAAGAAAGCCAACCGCCTCCCCTACGTCGAGGCCAAAGTCTACGACTATGAAGCAGGGATTAAGCGCCTCACCTGGACCAGGCTTTATACAGGAGGCGAGCAGGATAACCATCACGGTATCGCCTTTGACGGCCAGGGCGCCATGCACCGTATCAGAGCGTCAGCCGTCAATAAGCTCTATTACCAGAAAGTCACCAACCCTGGCCCCAGCTCCGACTATTCCCAGTGGACTCAAATAGCCACCGACTGTTCTGGTCCCTGTGCCATCGCTGCTTATGGAGCTAAGGTTTATATCTTCTACCGCACTACCGGGAACGTCCTCTGGAAGTATTACAGCCACGATTACGGCGTCTCCTGGCAGAACGCTCAGCTCGCCGATTATTCTGAGGTCGTTTCCCTGGCCGCTTGCTGGTGGGGCACCGGAAACAATGTGGTTTGTCTGGCCATTAAATCGAGCTTCCCCGCCAAGCTTAACGGCATAGTCTTAAACACTTCCGACCAGACTCTCAGCCAGCATGAGTGGTACGACGAAAACCATCCCTTGCTTGATACCTATGGCATCGGTGCTACTTACAACCCCTTCTGGCCAGCCATCGAAATCGTCTTTGCCGGCAAGGAGTCCGCCACTCCCTATTATCACTATGACCTTTTCCGTACCAAGTTTTCCGACACCTACCACTTCCTGGCCCTGGAAAGCTTCCTCATGGCCCCGGATGGAGAGAACATCACCTACCAGTACCCCGACTGTCATTTACCCGCCGCAGCCCAGTCCTACGAGACCAACCGCATCATAGCGGTTGAGAAGTTTGTGGGAACGACCGGCTACACCCGCCCCATTACCTGCCACGTAGTAAAAGGCACATACTGGTCCGATAGTACCTCCACCGAGCCCAAGCCCTTCCTGGATGTCGCCCCCAGTTAAGGATTACGCATCACCTCGTCACCCGCTTACTGGTGGCTCTCCAAGCCCGACGGAGTCTGGAGAGCTCCCCGCCCAGCCGCCGATCCTCTCGATATCTCGAAGGATATAGTGAAGTTGTCATTGCGAGCCGAAGGCGTGACAACCTCCGAGCCCGCCCTCACCCTTGAGCTCGACAACTCCAAAGGCCAGTACGCTATACCAGGGAGTGGAGCCCTCGCTTCGCTTCGCTTTCGCAGCGAAATTGTCCTTAAACTCGGCTACAAGACGACGGCGGGCAGCGAAGCCGTCGAAGCCGGCACCTTCTGGATAGATTCCTGGGAGTATTCGTCAACCCCCAACACGTCACTATTTACCATTCGCTGCCTCGACGGCTTAGGTCTGATGGATCGCTGGACAGCGCGCTATCAGATGAGGTGGAACAAGGATGACGTCAACCCCAAGTCAGTCTGGCAAATCCTGTACCAGCTCCTGGCCAGGGTCGGCATTTGCCTTACCAACACTCCGACCAAGCCCCAGTCCTCAGCCATCAATAACTTCTACCCCGACTTCACCATCAACCCTGGCACTCCAGGAACTCAAGCACTCAAGAAACTCTTGACTTTTGTCCCCGACCAGCTTGTATTCCGAAGCCAGGAAGCGTTCACCAAGAACCCCCTAGCCAGCGAGGCAAGCTGCTATTCCTACGGAGAGGGCCATGTCATTCTGAGCGGTACATACATACATATCATCACTACCTCCCGCACCCGTGCTATTGGCCAGGACGCAACCGACGAGCGAATCGTCCAGGACGCTTTTGACTGGCCATCCCTCCAGCTCGCCATAGATATCCTTGAGCAGGACTATGACCCCAACCTCCAGACCACCACCAGGGCACAGGAGAGAGCTGACGCTCTACTCCGCGCGGCGGCCCTCAGGGCCAGCCCCGCCACCATCACCATCCCCACCAATGTCGGCCAGGAGCTCCTCGACGTCGTCACCGTCACCGATACCAGGGTGGGCCTGGTGGCCAGGAATTACCGAATTGTTTCGATCCAAACCGACCACGACCGAGGCAACGGCCGTTACGAGCAAAAGCTCACTTTGGGGGCCCCATGATTTGTTTTCCGATTCAGCTAACTAATGCTTGCTTCAAATCATTGAGCCTTGAGGTAAGAGCTTCAACAAGCTCCTGCCGGGCTAGTTGCCATTGGTGGTTATCTTCGGTATTGATAGAATCTACTGCTGTTCCTGAGATTCTCAATTGATGCAGTGTTTCCCTGTAGTTGCTTTCTAGTTCCTGTCGTATCTTTTGTTCTGCCCCTTCATATTCTTGAACAAGCTGACCTATTGCTTCTGCCTTGGGCTGCAATTCAGGCTTTAAGCTGCTTATCGCCTCGACTACCCTTTTCACGCTATTTATACCCCGGGTAGTTGTAAATTCAATGGCCTCTACCAGGTGCTCTATTACGGACTGCTTTATTACATCTCTTTCCTTTTCCTCGTGCTTGTTTAGCTCAGCGGTTATGTCCAGTTGTCGGGAACTGTCCAGCCATTTTTGTGCCAGCGCCTGACCGATTTGGCGATACCCTTGTCTTTCCTGCTGTTCCTTTTCCTCGGCTGACAGCTTGCCTAATCTATTTGCTCTCTCTTGAGCAATCTCCCAGGCACTCTTTAGCTCACTCATACAACATAAAATCCTAAATCCAGGAATTAGTAGTCAGAAGTCAGTAGGCATGATTTAGGTCCTACTGGCTACTGACTTCTGAATTTTTCCCCATGTCTTAGATTAGCACTAGAAGAGCATTTTAGCCTATAATATTGACGTGTTCAACAAAGTGATCTTGAGGTTATAGCGATGGTTTATCATGAATCTGTGAAGTTGGCGGATTATTTTTATTGTTATGTCTGGCAAGGCCGAGGCAATAACTGCAATGCCATTCTCTGGCCCTCGGTTTTAAGAGGGGAGCGTCCGCACGTGTTAGTTGACCCTGGCCATGCCAGGAATGAGCTTGGGGAATCTTGTTTTGATTCACTGACTGGGGCTATGGAGAAGGATGGCTTCAAAATGGAGGATATCGGTCTGGTGATTGGTACCCATAGCCATCCTGACCATATTGAAGCCACTGAATTGGTGGTGAATAAAAGTGGTGCTTTATTTGCTTTATCCCGTGAGGAGGATGAATTTTATCGCACGATGGGAAAGATGTTCTTTCAAGCATTTGGCGGTAAGCCGCCGCAGGTTAATCCCTTCTTTTATCTTAAGGAGGGCGATTTGTCTCTGGGGGCTAAAAATAACAAGATGGTAGTGAAGGTTTTCCTTACGCCGGGACATTCCCCCGGTTCTATTTCCCTTTATCTAGAAGAGGACAAAATATTGATCAGCGGTGACGTTGTCTTTGCTGGCAGCATAGGCCGGACTGATTTTCCTGGTGGCAGCCCTTCCTTGCTACGGAAGAGCATTGACGAGCTGTCTCAGCTTGATGTGGAATATCTTGTTCCTGGTCATAGCACCGAAATGGGCAGTATAATTTCTGGCAAGGATAAAGTGAAGCGTAACTTTTACACTGTCAAGATGTTTATTTAACAGATGACAAAGAACAAAGGAACACAATAACAGGTTGAATTGGGGTCTATTATGGAGACGGATGACAGAATTAAATATGCTCTGGAGCACACGGAGTTAGTCCGAGCGCCACAGCAAAACCTGGCTACCTTTGGCAGTTCTGTCATCGATTATTACGTTGTCACTGAACTGGTGGGAAACCTTAGTGTGGTCAGGGATGGCAAGGTAATTGCGGAAAGGCCCAAAATTGTTACTCCTGCTTACCTGGTCAACGTCGAGGGCTTTAGCGAGCAGGCAAAAAAATATATAGCGATGATGGCTCGGGAGCGCCCTTATGAATCGGGCATTTTTTACCGATATAAGAACGAACCCAAGGGGATGAACGTTGTCTCCGAGCCTATCAGGCAGGTGATAGAAAAGCTCAGCTCTCAAATAGAGGAGCAGAATAACCCCTTAAGCACCATAATTAGGGGGGTGGAGGAACTATGGGATGTATCCTTGCTCATGTTCATCTATGAGCTAACTACCCAATCGGTTCGCACTAATGTAACCGAATTTAATCGCCGGGGCTTTTTAGAAGTAGATGCCGGTGGAGTGCCTCAGGGTGCCCGAGATTACATTGAAGAGCTTTTTGAGCAAGCCAGTCGCAACCTTTCCCGAGCCCCGGAGTTGGTGGTTGAATTAAACCGCTGGGGTCTATTCCCGGAATATCAGGATCGTTTCTTTGCTCTGTTCAGGCGAAAGTGACCTCTCCTGAGTCACATCAGTCCCAGGTACCAGCTTAGTATATTACTTCCCCACAGCAGTGTTACCATGGCGGCTAAGGCCAGGAAGGGACCGAAAGGAATCGTTTCCCGACGGTTTTTCTTTTTAGCTATCATCAGAGCCACGGCCACTATGCCACCGAGGATAGCCCCCATAATAATGGCAATAAAAACCCGAGGAAAGCCAGTAGCCAGACCAATCAAAGCAGCCAGCTTAACATCTCCCCAACCCATGCCCCCACGGGAGACTATGGCAATCACAAGGAATATAGCAAAGCCAATGCCTCCGCCCAGAGCAGCACTGGCAATCCCGGGTTTTATTACCTGGGTAAGCCAGGTCGGCTGGGAAAGCCAAGACTGAGGCAATAAAGCCAGCAGCAAGGCCACGACCATGCCGGGATAAACCACCTTGTTGAGGATGAGCCCCTGCTCCAGGTCGATGACGAAGATGACAATGAATAGACAGGCGTAGAAAGCCATAACTCCCAGCTCCGGACTCAATTGGTAATGCCAGCAAAGGAGAGCGAATATCAGGGCGGTGGCAAGCTCTACCCAGAATATCCTGCGGGGTATAGAGGCTTGACAGTACCGACAGCGACCACGAAGCCTGAGGTAACTAAATACAGGGATGTTGTCTTTGGCAGCTAACTTATGCCGGCAAACGTCGCAATGAGATGGCGGATTTACAATGGACTCATTCCGGGGCAGACGGTCAATGCACACATTGAGGAAGCTACCTATTGCCAGACCCAGAAGGGCGAAGAGGAGTATCAAAAATATTTCCACGGGTGTTTATTGTGGACGTATCACGGACTGAAGTCAATACTTGGTGGATATTGTTGCCAGGCGTAGCTTCTTTTGTACATTGTGTGGCACTTTTCTCTTGTCATTGCGAGGGGCGAAGCCCGGGAGCAATCTCATATATGAGGCTGGACACTGGATTAGGATGATAATATAGTAATGTGGTTGCCAAATTTATGGAGTGATATGTCAGCGAAATGTTATGTTGGTTGCAGTGGCTGGCATTACGAGCACTGGTGCGGGCTTTATTACCCCGACGAATTGTCCAAGTCCAAATGGTTGCCATTCTACGCCCGGCAATTTAATACTGTAGAGCTCAATAACAGTTTTTATCATCTACCTTCAGAGAAAGCATTCACAACCTGGCGAGAATCTACACCCGAAAACTTCGTTTTTGCTGTTAAGGTGAGCCGATTCATCACGCACATAAAAAGGTTAAGGAATTTAGGTTCCGCGGTGGAGAACTTTCTATCTCGAGCGGATTTCCTGGGAGAAAAACTGGGGCCCTTGCTATATCAACTACCTCCCAGCATGAAGCGCAACGATGAGTTATTACAGAATTTCGTATCTTCATTGCCGCCCAAATATCAACATGCAATTGAATTTCGCCACGAATCCTGGATTGACGATGCTGTGTTCGATATTTTACGAAGGCACAATGTCGGGCTGTGTGTTTTTGACATGCCTGGCTTTAGCTGCCCTCTTGTCGCTACCAGTGATTTTGCCTATGTCCGTTTCCATGGCAGCGAGGGTCTATATGCCAGTTGTTACTCTGGCGAGGAGCTTTCCCAATGGGCACAAAGAATTGCTCGGCTGGGCCAAAACGTTAAAGCTAGCTATATCTATTTTAATAACGATGCTGAGGCGTTTGCGGTTGAGAATGCTATAACGTTGAGGAATTTCCTGCAGTCGCTCCGCTCCAAATCCTAAGTACTAAGCAAATTTCAAATGTCAAAATCCAAATGACAAATAAAATCCAAATGCTTAAATGCCAGAACTACCGCTTTTCCCTATTTGGGTTTTGAGCTTTGTCATTTGTCATTGTTTAACGAGTTCCTCTTTAACTTTCTTCGCGAGAGCTGGGGTTAGGCCTTTTGTCTGACTGAGCTCCTCTAGCGAAGCTTCTTTGATAACTTCAAGTGAGCCAAACTTTCTTAGCAAGGCCTTCTTGCGCTTTGGCCCGATGCCGGGGATGTCATCCAGTGCAGAAGTGATGGCTTCTTTGTGGCGTAACTTTTGGTGGTAACTTATGGCAAAGCGATGGGCTTCATCTCTGGCTCTTTGTAAGATATGGAGAGCTGGGGAGTCTTTAGCTATATAAACTGGCTGAGGGTCGCCGGGTATAAATACCTCCTCATTTTCTTTGGCCAAGCTGACCATGGGGACAGCGTCTAGCCCTAATTCTCGCCTCACCTTCAGAGCGGCATTAAGTTGTCCCTTGCCGCCATCAATGAGGACAAGGTCAGGAGCTGCCCAGGTACTTTCGCCTGCCAGGCCTCGTTTAAACCTGCGCCTCAATATCTCCTGAATCATGGCGTAATCGTCAGCGCCAGCCACAGTTTTGATGCGAAAGCGGCGATAATGTGCAGGCTTAGGCCAGCCTTTTTCCAGAACAACCATGCTGCCCGCAGCCAAAGCGCCCTGAATATTGGAAATGTCATAACATTCTATTCGGCGGGGCATCTTGGGCAGGCGTAATCTATTTTTTAACTCTCGTAAGCCGGAGCTGATAACCTCTACCTTCATTTCTTTAGATTGGGCCAGTTCTAAACCTCGGGCAGCGTTTTCCGCTGCTGTATCCACCAACTTCTTTTTGGTTCCTCGCTGCGGCACTTGAAGCTCCACCCTGCTCCCTCTTTGCTGCGCAAGCCATTCAAAAAGCACTACTGGCTCGTCCACCGAGTACTGAAGCAATACCAGCGGTGGAATATGTGAAGCTGAGACATAGTATTGTTTCACAAAACTGGTCATTATTTGGCCCGGAGATTCGCCCTGGATGCCTTCCATAATAAAGTGGTCCTGGCTGATAAGTTTATTATTGCGAATAGAAAAGAGTTCGACGTAAGCCTGTGTTTCATTTTGTGCCAGACCAATGATGTCTTTTTCCCCCTGTAACGTTATGGCAATCCTCTGCCCCTCTATGACTTTTTCTATGGCGTTAATTTGGTCACGTAACAAAGCTGCTTTCTCAAACTGAAGCTGCTGCGCTGCGGTTTTCATCTTGGCGTTTAGTTCCCGAAGAATCAGCTCCTGCTTCCCCTGTAAGAATAAGATGACCTGGTTTATTACGTTGTGGTATTCTTGTTTTTCCACTGCTCCAATGCATGGTCCGAGACAGCGATGGATATAATAGTCGAGACAAGGACGCTTATCTTTCCCCTCGATACGCTTGCTACAATTACGAAAAGGGAAAATTTTCTTTATTAACCTTAAGGTTTTGCGTACTGAGCCAGCACTGGCAAAAGGTCCAAAGTATCTCGCTCCGTCTTTTTGAACCCGGCGGGTGATGTAGACACCAGGCCAGTCTTCGTTGATGTCTATCTTAAGGTAGGGGAAAGTCTTGTTATCTTTCAGGCGCACATTGTACCGAGGAGTATACTTCTTTATCATATTGCATTCCAGGATAAGCGCCTCTTGCTCGGAATTGGTAACTAGGAACTCGACATCCTGTATTTTGGATACCAGTCGTTGAATCTTGGAAGACAGGGTGGAAGGAGCGCCAAAATAACTCCTTACGCGACTGTTTAAGCTGGCAGCCTTGCCCACGTAAATAACCGTAGCTTCTTTATCCTTGAAGAGATAAACTCCGGGCTTGGCGGGCAAAGCTCTTAATTTAGCCCCTAAAAGTCTGGCGACTTTTTGGGAACCCCCGCTCGGTTTGATTTTAAATTCACCGGGTGGATTTAATTGTTCTGGTTTCATGGCAAATTCATTGTAACAAGTAGCTCGTATAGAGGCAAAATAACTTGCATTATGTTACAATAGGCATGATGAAGCTGGATATCGAAGCCTTCCTTCAGTATTTGACTAAGGACAAAGGCTACTCCCGAAATACTTTGGCTGCTTATCGCAATGATTTGACTCAAATGGCAGCCTTTATTGCCGCAGAACAAGCAAAGGGCATAATCACGTCCTATGATGGGCTTTTAAAGGGCTATTTGCTCAAGCTCAGGGAGAAGAGATACTCTGTGGCCACAACTGCTCGCAAAGTCGCATCGGCCAAATCATTCTTCAAATTTATGGTTGATTCGGGGAGGATGAAGGAAAATCCAACACAGAATTTGCCCTCTCCTCAAGTTAAAAAACATGCACTCAACTTCTTATCTCCGTCTGAGTACCAAAAGTTGCTTGCTGAGCCAGCCAAGCTATCAACTCCGGAAGCTAAAAGAGATGTGGTGATGCTGGAATTACTTTATGCTACTGGTTTACGCATAAGCGAATTGGTGTCCTTAAATGTCAAAAATATTGATTTGGAGCGAAATTGTGTGCATATTAATTCTAAGAGACAAGTTCCTTTTGACCATCGCTTAAGCCTGATCTTAGGAAATTTCATCAGAAGTGATAGGCTGGATTTATTGTATGACGAGAAAGAGGAAGCTCTATTTCTTAACCGACGTGGAAAGAGGTTGACTAGGCAGGGGTTCTGGCAGATTATTAAAGGTTATGCCTCCAAGGCAGGTCTGGGTGGCAAGGTCACACCGCAGACCTTGCGTCATAGCTTCGCCAAACGTAAGTTACAAAATGGCATTGAGCTCCATCAACTCCAGCAACTTTTAGGTCACGCATATATTTCCAGCACAAGAATTTATAAGCAATCTGCACCAAGGAGAGGATAATGGCAAAAAAATCACGACGTGCTAAAGCCAAACAGCGGGCTAAAATGGCGAAGGCGGTAGAGCAGAGACAGCCACAACAGCCAACACAACAACCAATGTCAATGCCTACTAAGCTGCAATCATCGGCCCGAGTATCTCCAAAAGCTCAAGCCCCAAAAGCTAAAGATTTAACCAGCCGCTATCAATATGTTCTGCCTGACGTAAAACGCATCGGCATCATTGCCGGCTCCATAATTGTGGTCCTCATAATCTTATCTTTCGTTCTTGGTTGACATCTTCGGCTGGTGAACTGTGGCGGATTTAGAGTGGGCTAGAGAAAATTTACTTAAATATCTTGACCACGAAATCGCCGACAAGCGTATAGTTGAAGCTATGAAGCATGTTCCGCGTGAAGCCTTTGTATCACCTGATTTATATCATGTCGCTTATGATGATAGGCCCTTAAGCATTGGCTTTGGGCAAACTATCTCTCAGCCCTTCATCGTGGCTCTGATGGTACAAGCTTTGGAGCTTAAGGGGAATGAAAAGGTGCTGGAGCTGGGTACTGGGAGCGGCTACGAAGCGGCGATATTAGCTGAGTTGGCTCAAAAGGTGATTACCGTAGAGTGTATACCGGAATTGGCGGAATTGGCTAAGCAAGTTCTGGATAAACTTGGTTATTTCAACATTGAAGTTCACGTAGCTGGCAAAACTTTGGGTTGGCCAGAGAGAGCTCCTTACGATGCTATTATAGTTTCTGCTGGTGCTCCCAGTGTGCCTCAAGTTCTTTTGGAGCAACTAACTTGGGAGGGGCGATTGGTAATCCCTGTGGGCTCTCGATGGCAGCAAGAATTGCTCAAGGTCACTAGGCTCAAGAAGGGTGACAGGATAGAGAACTTGGGTGGTTGCTATTTCGTGCCTCTCATCGGTGAAGGTGCTTGGGGAAAATAAAAAGCGGGTGAAACTGTGGAAAAGCTCGTGGAGAAACATTGACTGTAGGGGAAACAGGCCATATAATCCATAAACTGGAAATTTCTTGGAAAAACTAAATTATTGAGACCGTTTGATTATCACTCTGACCCTGAGTGAAACGAAAACAAGGGGTCTATTGATTCCTCGGTCGCCCAGGGCAACCTCAGAATGAGAAAGGGATTATTACACAACGCCGATGGATGACAAGGAGATGACAATGAAAAATAGGAAAATGTTCTTACCAGCTCTATTCTCTATTGCTCTCGTCTTCAGCCTGCTTCTTTCTGCATCGATAGTGGGAGCTTCAGCAACCGGATATCTGTCAGATGACCGTTCGATTACTCATTCTGCGGTGGATAGATCCTGCCTTGCTTCGGAAGTGGTGCTAAATACGTCTCAAGGGCAGGTAATGCCTATGGTCGCAGCCGGTGGCTATCATATGGTGGCGCTTAAGTCTGATGGCACTGTGATCGCCGTGGGAGATAACGGGTATTCGCAATGCAATGTCGGCGGTTGGATGAACATCACCCAGATCGCCGCAGGCTTCGGGCACACGGTGGGGTGTAAATCGGACGGCAGCGTGGTCGCCGTAGGGGACAATGAGTATGGGCAGTGTGATGTTGGCAACTGGACGGACATCATCCAGGTCGCTGCTGGTGGCTATCACACGATGGGGTGTAAGACCAACAATATGGTGGTTGCCGTGGGGGACAATGAGTATGGGCAGTGTGATGTTGGCAACTGGACGAATATCATGCAGGTCGCTGCCGGTGGCTATCACGCGGTGGGGGTTAGGGCCAATGGTAAGGTGGTGGCCGTGGGAGACAATGAGTATGGGCAGTGTGATGTCGGCAACTGGACGGATATCATGCAGGTCGCCGCGGGTGCGGGGCACACGGTGGGGCGTAAATCCGGCGGCACCGTGGTGGCCGTGGGGGACAATGAGTATGGGCAGTGTGATATTGGCAACTGGACGGACATCATCCAGGTCGCCGCAGGCATGGCGCACACGGTGGGGATTAAGTCCGACGGCAGCGTGGTCGCCGTAGGATATAACGACTATGGGCAGTGTGATGTTGGCAACTGGACGGATATAATCCAGGTTGCTGCGGGCGCGATGTACACAATTGGGCTTAGGTCCGACGGCACCGTGGTCGTCGTGGGATATAACGACTACGGAGAGTGTGATGTTGGCAACTGGACGGACATCACCCAGGTCGCCGCAGGCTGGTATCACACGGTGGGGCGTAAGACCGACGATACTGTGGTTGCCATGGGACGAAACAACTATGGGCAATGCAATGTTGGCAACTGGACGGACATCACCCAGGTCGCCGCAGGCTTCGGGCACACGGTGGGGCGTAAATCTGGCGGCAGCGTGGTCGCCGTAGGGGACAATGAGTATGGGCAGTGTGATGTCGGCAACTGGACGGACATCATCCAGGTCGCCGCGGGCATGGCGCACACGGTGGGGCGTAAGTCCGACGGCAGCGTGGTCGCCGTAGGATATAACGACTATGGGCAGTGCGATGTTGGTAACTGGACGAACATTATGCAAGTCGCCGCAGGCTACGGGCACACGGTGGGGCTTGTGTTCAATGGCAGCGTGGTCGCCGCAGGGGACAATGAGTATGGGCAGTGTGATGTCGGCAACTGGACGAACATTATCCAAGTCGCCGCAGGCTACGGGCACACGGTGGGGTGTAAATCCGACGGCAGCGTGGTCGCCGTAGGATATAACGACTACGGGCAGTGTGATGTTGGCAACTGGACGGATATAGTCCAGGTTGCTGCAGGCGCCGGTTACACGGTGGGGTGTAAATCTGATGGCACCGTGGTCGCCGTGGGATATAACGACGGTGGTGAGGGCAAGGTCAGCAGATGGACGGACATCATTCAGGTTGCTGCAGGCTTTGGGCACACGGTGGGGCTTAAGGCCGACGGCACTGTGATCGCCGCAGGCCTCGAAGTCGAGCTTGCTAAATGGGACCTGGGAGGTGCTGCCCTCTACCTTACCATTGCCAGCACCGCTGGTGGTGAGGTAACTCGACCGGGGGAGGGGACCTTCCCTTATTATCCTGGCATGATGCTCAACTTGAAAGCCACGCCTGAAAATGGCTACCGCTTTGTCAAATGGACTGGCGATGTGAGCACCATTGCCAAAATCAATGCTGCCCAAACCACCATTACCATGAACGGCAACTATTCCATAACGGCTGACTTTGAGGAGAAACCGCCAGTCAACTGGGCCCTCATTGGCGGGATTATAGCAGTGGTGGTAATAGTGGGGCTGGTGACTTTCTTCGTGCGTAGAAGAAGAGCTGCCAAGACTAAATGACGTTGCATTGGGCTTTCTCCCAACAAGCTAACGGAGGTGAAAAATGGATTTTAACTTGAGTCGAGAGCATGGGATGCTGAGGGACATGGTAAAGGAATTTGCTAACAGTGAACTGGCACCTCGCGCTTTGGAACTGGACAATAAGGGTGAATTTTTCTGGGAACAGGTGAAAAGGTCAGGGCAGTTGGGTCTCATTGGGGTGATAAATTCCAAAGAGTATGGTGGCACAGCTATGGGTCATCTGGCCCGGATGATTCTCATCGAGGAAATCTCGCGGGTTTATCCACCGATGGGCTTCTTCCATCAGACGGGCAATATATTAATGTACGCCATAGAGACTTTTGGCAATGACAAGCAGAAGAAAAAGTATTTGCCTGCCCTTTGTAGAGGTGAGAAGGTTAGTGCTTTTGCCCTGACTGAGGCTAGCGGTGGTTCTGACGCAGCCAGTATGCAAACTGAGGCTACTCTGAAAGGCGATTATTACGTCATTAACGGTAGAAAGTCTTGGATTACTGGAGTCGACCCAGCCGATGTTGTGGGGTTTGTTGCTAAAACCGGGGACAAGTTCAGCGCATTTATCGTGGGAAAGGGCACACCTGGCTTTGAGGTCACCCGCAGGGAGGAAACTATAGGGCTGCGGTCTATACCGGTTAACGAATTTGCTCTGACTAACTGTCGCCTACCTAAGGAAAACCTCATAGGAGAGGAAGGACGTGGTCTTGTCTGTGCTCTGACCAGTATTGCCACTATCGGCAGGACAGGTGCCGCCGGGGTAGCCCTGGGCATTGCCCGTGGCTGCTATGAGATAGCTTTGAAGTTTGCCAAAGAGCGTATCCTCTATGGCAAGCCGATAGCTGTCCTCCAGGCGATACAGTTTATGCTGGCGGATATGAATGTGGAGATTGAGGCCGCCAAGTGGCTGTGCTACAGCACTGCCTGGCAGCTTGACCAGGGCAAAACATCTCGAGACCTAGCAGTGGATATAGCCAGGTGTAAGCTCTATGCTGTTGATGTTGCCAATCGCTGCGCCTATAAAGCGGTGGATATCATGGGCGCTTACGGGTTGTCTCCCCAGTACCGTGTCATCGGGCTACTGAGAGATGCTCTAGAGCTGGGTGTGGCTGCTGGCAGCCAGGAGATAATGAAAGTTACCATCGGAGCGACCATTACCAGGTAATCTAGCTCTATGGGGCTTGAAATCTTAGTTTGTATTAAACAGGTGCCGCACCCCGACCACTTCTCTGAAATTCGGCTGGATGTCGGCAGTGGGCGCATTATCCGGGAGGGTATCCCGGCAATAATAAATCCGCTGGATCGCAATGCCCTTGAAGAGGGGTTGAGGGTTAAGGAGAGGTTTTCCGGGAGGGTAACCGTGATGAGTATGGGGCCTCTCCAGGCTCAAAAAGCTCTGGAAGAGGCCCTGGCAATGGGTGCGGACAGGGGCATACTCCTTTGTGATATGGCATTTGCTGGGGCTGATACTCTGGCAACTGCCAATACTTTATTTTATGCTATCCGAAAGCTGGGCGAGTGCGACCTTATCTATTGTGGTAACGAGACGGTGGATAGCGGTACTGCCCAGGTCGGCCCTCAACTAGCAGAACTTCTTGATATTCCTCAGGTGAGCGGTGTTCGGGAAGTCACTTTTGATGACGAAAGGACTCTGGAGGTCAAGCGTGCCCTGGAGCATGGCTACATGAAGGTGAGGTTAAAGCTGCCGGCTCTGCTTTGTGTAACCAGGGATATTAATAGGCCTCGATTGCCTACAGTGCAGAGTATTATGGAGGTGGCACAGAAAGAAGTGATTGTCTGGAAAGCAAAAGATATCGGGGCTCCACCGGAAAGCATTGGCCTCAAAGGCTCACCAACCTGTGCCGCCGGCGTTTATGAACACAAGGCGGGACGGCGGCGCGAAATAATGCAGGGCTCTACCGAGGAGAAAGTTCACAGGACTGTGGCACGGCTTAAAGAGCTGGGAGCGATATAACGAGGCGCGGAAGAGTGAGTAATTCTGGAGAAATATGGGTCATTGGCGAACAGCGCCGGGGGAGGCTTGAGGAAGTCTCACTGGAGCTTTTGAACAAGGGAACGGCACTATCTCAAGGAATGGGTGTGACCCTTTCTGCGGTGTTGTTGGGGGATGATGTCGAGGAAGCTGCCTGGGAGCTTGTCTTCCACGGTGCTGAAAAAGTTTACCTTCTTGAAGATGCCCGGCTTCGGTATTATCAGAGTGAGGCATATGCCAGGTTGCTGACCGACGTTATCAAAGAGCATGAGCCGCAGATAGTTTTGATTGGTGCCACTGAAATTGGTAAGGAGCTAGCACCTAAGATTGCGGCTAAGTTGAGGACAGGGTTGACGGCGCACTGCATCGACCTTTATGTTGGCGAGGTTAATGACGCTCCTCACCTCATTCATGTAGTTCCTGGCTGGGGTGGCAATTTGGTTATGCACATCATTTGCCCGCACAGGAGACCGCAGGTGGTCACCGTGAAACCCGGAGTGCTACCCAAGGCGGTAAGGGATGAAAATAAGAAGGGCAAGATAATCAGAGTCAAACCTGATCTAAGGGATGAAGATTTCAGTCGGATAGAGACTGTGGAGGTGGTTGAAGAACCGCCCCAAGGTAAATTACTGGAGTCGGCTGATGTTGTGGTTTGTGGGGGTTGGGGCATGAATGCGCTGGGTGACTTTTCCAAGGTGCAGGAACTGGCTGATATCCTGGGAGGAGTTGTTGCCGGCACCAGACCGGCCATGGATAAAGGCTGGGTTGATGAAGCCCGGATGATAGGGCAGAGCGGTAAAACAGTTAGCCCGGGACTCTTCGTAAGTCTGGGGGCCTCAGGGGCGATGCACTACACTACCGGCTTTATGGGTTCTAAGGTAGTTCTGGCTGTGGACCAGAATCCGCAGGCTCCTATCTTTCAGATGGCTGACATCGGCATTGTTGGCGACTTGCGCGAGGTTATACCCTGTCTTATTGAGGAGCTTAAGAAAGGCGCCTAAGAAATTCTGAACTAAGATGAGGAGGAAAGCCAAGACATGGACATTGTTGAAGCTATCAATCAGAGGAAGAGTATTCGAGCTTTTAAACCCGACCCTGTGCCCAGAGAAATTCTGAAGGAGATAATGGAGCTGGCTTTACGAGCTCCCTCCTGGGGGAATACTCAGCCCTGGGAATTTGCCATAGTGACCGGGAAAAAGCTGGAGGAAATAAGACAAGCCTTTGTGGAAAAGGCAGCAGAGGGACACAATCCAGACACAGATATCCCTCGTCCTCGAGAATTTCCCCAGCCCTATGATACTCGTTACCGCGCTTTAGGCAGGAGAATTCTCGAACTGAAGGGAATAAGCAGGGAGGATAAAGAGAAGAGGGGGATGTGGCTCTTGCAAGGCTTGAGACTGTTTGGAGCTCCTTGCGTCATCTATATCTATATTGACCGCTCTTTCTATCAGCAGGGGGACAGGTTGAATATCTGGCCTGTATTCGATTGTGGTTTGGTGGCTGAGAACATCATGCTGCTGGCTACCAGGTATGGGCTGGGAACTGTTCCTCAAATACAGGCTGTCGTGTATCCTGATGTGTTGAGGAAGGTGTTGGGAATACCAGATTCTAAGCTCATAGTGCTGGGAATATCTGTTGGCTACCCTGACTGGGATGACCCTGTAAATCAGCTCCGCTCCGAAAGAGAGCCGTTGGATAATGTGAGCACCTGGTATGGCTTCGATTAGAAGATACAAGTGGTACGTCCCTGAGCGTTAAAAGAAGTAATTCCTGATACCTTTTTATTGGCGATTTAGCTTCGATCTGTACCGCTAGGTCACTCTTGGTTTTTTATGGTGGTGAAAAGTTCGTTAGCAGAAATGTTAACAGCAGGAACTATTGACAATCAAACAATTAATAGATGTATAATAAATAAAAAGGAGGAGCAAATGTTTGGAGCAATAAATAAGAATCATATGCAAAAAGGTGGTATAAAGAAGCCCCTCATTATCGGTTTAGGGGTAGCTGTCGCCGTAATAGTAGTGATAGTGATTATCGTTACGACGCAGCTTTCTGGCATGTTTTCTGGGGCCAAACCGGTTATTGCGGAATTCATGGTAGCTGGGGCGGCAAATAATTCAGAAGCGGCGTATGCCTGTTGGTCTACCCAGTCGGCTACTGAAGAAGAAATAGCCGAATTCATCGATAACAACTACGAGGACGCATTTGCAGGCTACGATCACGTGAATATCAGCAGCTATAATGGAGAGTCCAGTGGGGGTATCACCACGTGTGATGTAAGTGGTGCCGTTATCTATACTGGCGACAAAAGCTTGCCATTAGAAGCTTCGCTGGTGAAGCAGAATGGCGTTTGGAAGATAACTGGTATCAACATAGGCTACTAACTCGGCTGCCTTATTTTTTACTTAGCATGGCATAAATCGGTACGCCTCGAGGCTCCGAGCTGTCTGATTAAAAGATACAAAAGGTTCGTCCCTGAGCGTGAAAAGAGGTGATTCCTGATACCTTTTTATTAGCGATTTAGCTTCGATTTGTACCACCAGGTCACTCTTGGTTTTTCATGGTGGTGAAAAGTTCGTTAGCAAAAATGTTAGCAAAATAATACTTTAGTATAGCAAATGCTCTTTTCCAAAAGGAGCGTCTAAACTGCCAACTTGGCCCTCTATCTGGGCGATAGTGTCAATACAATACGAAACTACGAATTCTGCGTCGTTGGCTTCTAATGGTTGCTTCATTCCGGTAGTATGATGCTTACCATCCATTGTGAAAGAAGTATATCCAGCTATTGCATGATAGCGCATATAATCTGAGTAACGAATACCCAAAGATACATACAGCAATACTTGTTGCATACGTTTGAAAGCCTGAAAAACATCTCTATCGGGTTTTACGCTTCTGCCAAACCCGTCAGACATCATAAACGCGCCGCTAATAAAAGAAGGTTTGCGTCCTACTATGGCACTGTCAACGAGTTCCAAAGCAGTAGACAAAGCTGCAGAGGCATTTTCTACTGCTCCAACATAATCTTTTTTGCTAAGGGCTGCTTCTGCGTCAATCAAAAATTGTTTCACTTGTGCATGTTGAATAAGGTCAGTTAGGCTGATAGCATCAATAGAAATACCCCATAATTGTGTAAGAAATTTATTGTGGAAATCTGAGCAATAGGTGCGACAATCATTAATATCTGAGTCATTAGGATATTTAGCCTTATGTTGCGCATCGTTACGCAATGAGTGAATATGTTGAATGTTTGCCTTATCCGGAATATCGCCCAGGCTAGACGCAGTCATTAGAGTCTCACATTGTTGAATAAGACCTTGAAAGGAATCAGCTGGAGTTTTGGAAGGGTCGAGGCAGCTTACGGCAATTTTTAAAACAGTCTCAACAGATAAGTCAAAGCATATAAGGCCGATGATTCTGGCAACAATACCAGAGGGTGAATGAGTGCGGACAACGGCTTGGTGATGAAGTTGCTTAACCAAAACGAGTTTCTTATGAGTAATGGCGTCAATGGCTATTGTCATTTTAATATTTTAAAGCAATCGGTTTTGTTCATCGTCGCTGGCCTTGCGTGCTAGATTATAGGGTGGGCTTTGATTCAGCTGAATTGAACCTGACTAAAGCATCCCAATTTATTTCGCCATTTATCACGAATTTTTCACTGAACTCAAGGGTAAATCTATTTATTATTTGAGCATATTCCTTCTGAAATTCCTCGTTCTTTTCTCTTGCTGAATATCCAAGAGGTTTAATTATCTTCAAATATAAGTCAGGATTTCCGGATATGAATTCCCAGAACTTCTGACCGCAATATTTATAATAATCTCCCCTATCGGGCTTAGTATTCCTACCATAGCAACATCCGTTTACCGCAACGACATGCAACTTTGAATTGCTGGTTCGGATGGTTTGTTTAGCCTTTCGAAAATCATCCTGCATCTTTCTGATTTGGCTGCTATTTCCCCAGTTCGGGCCAGACTTGATTGCAACAACGTAGCGTATATTATCCTTATTAAATTCCAGGTCTATACCTTGAGTGGATGATTTCCAACCGTTATATGCTTTTTGGTTAACGAAGATAGCTAATCCTTCCAGGAAGTTTCCAAATATAGTTTCCTCTTGGGAGGATAAATGGGCATCAAGTAAGATTCTCACCAAGTCTTGAGCAAGCAGAATGTTTCGAGCCTTGAAAAGATAAGGATTCTTTCTTAATAGAATATTGATTAATTTAAGCTTTCTTAGACTATCTAGCCTACCCGTGTGGAAGCTGCCGATGTTATGTTCTACATAGTGGCGGACTTCCTGTGTTCTAATTACGTCCATAAAGTCATCTGCCCAGAGTTGCCGTTATTTCTAGCTTTCCACTTTTCAATTGATTCAAGTGCTAGTTTGTAGTAGTTGTCCATTGTTTCTATTCCAATATAGTGCCTATTATGAGCTAGGCAAGCAATAGCGGTTGTTCCTGAACCGGTAAAGGGGTCAAGTACTATGTCTTCTTCCTGAGTGAAAAGTTTAATAAACCAAGCCGGTAAAGAAAGAGGGAATGAAGCACTGTGACCCCGATTGGCACATTCAGTGGCAAGGTGTAATACATTCGTGGGATAGACGAAGCGCCTTCCAAGCCAGTTCGAAACGTTCTTACCAAAACCACTTCCGACCTTAGATTCGTCTCTAATAAGGTCTGTTTCACTCAATTTCGATAGTCTTTTTTTGCTCCAATCACCTATTGGGACCATGACAGATTCTTGGTACATCTTGAATTTCTTTTGCTTGTTGAACTGTAAACATCGTTCCCAAGCATCTCTAAAACGATTAGGCCACTTACCTGGGTAACAATTCTTCTTACACCACATATACTCTTCTGTCCAAAGCCAGCCTTGTTTCTTCATTTCAAGTATTAGCTCAATAACATAAGTCTGGCGTTCACCATCTTTTGTTCTTTCTTTTATGTTTAAGACAAAAGTGCCGTCATTCTTTAAAACTCGCTTCAATTCGGAAGATAATGGCAAGAACCATCTGACATATTCTTTTGTAGGGATTCCCTTATATGTCTTCTTCCGGTTATCAGCATATGGCGGCGAGGTGAAAATAAAATCGATGCATGAATCTGGCAGAGATTTCAAAACGGTTAGACAATCCCCTTGGATTATAGTGTCCAACTCCAACTTATTACACGTTTGAATCGTCATTATTACGACCCTATCGCTTTTAGTAAAATTATAGCACATAGCCAATTAACCAGAGAACGTCGTTTTGGTATTTTTGACTATTGACAAAGTGAATGGGTAGTGGGCCTAGCCCTCAGCATCTCCTTCTTCCGCAGCACCTTCTCCACGTCCTTCCTGGCACCAACCTTCTGGAAGATGGCAAGTGCCTCATCGATTAAAAGAATGCCCCCAAGGGGATTCGGACCCCTGATCTTCAGCTTGAAAGGCTGATGTCCTAGGCCGCTAGACGATGGGGGCAACGTTAAGCATTTTAACGGGTAAATGGCTAAATGTGCAAGGTCTGACTAAAGTATAGCCTGCTTCGGCTTGCCAACAACTCGGATATGAGGTATTATATGGCGGTTATTGTGCCCACAATTGGTAACATCAAATTGAAAGGAATTGCCCAAAAACTCTACTTGTCTGGTTCTAGAAAAGATAATTCTTGAGGTCAATGTATATAACTCAAAAGGAGGTTTGATAAGCATGACGAAAGAGATAGATAAGGTTGCTGCGCGAATTGAGGAAGTAATTGATGAAGCCAGCGGCAAGGTATATTTACCGCCTTGTCAGGTTCGCTGTCCTCTTAAAATAGATATTCAACGCAATCATGTCATGATTTCATGCCTTCCCCTTGATGAAAAGGATGCCTCCAGACAGATATTAAAGATAGGTGATGAAGTCTATGACAAAAACCCCCTATTTCCCATCCTCTGCAGCTACGTTTGTGGGCTTTGCGAAAAAGAGTGTAATTATAAAGACCAAACCGGAGCAGTGAGAAGAAAATTGCTTTTGCGATTTATCGCCGATCATTATCTGCCCTACTTGGAAACAAAACCTTCATTCGCTCCTCCTACCAGGGAAAAGGTGGCGGTGATTGGAGGAGGACCGGCCAGCCTGATGTGTGCTTATACGCTGAGCAGGCAGGGTTACCGGGTCACCATTTTGGAGAGAGGTTCGAAGTTGGGAGGTGCCTTGAGGTTAATTCCTCGATATCGACTTCCTGAAAATGTCATGTATGCCACCCTGAATAATTTAGTCAGGATTGCTCATATAGATGTCAAGCTCGGCTACATAATGAAAGACGGCGAGAAAGCGCTGGATGAACTCAGAAAAGAAGGTTACCAGGCTATATTTATTGCTACCGGCACCCCTTCCCCAAGGCCCCTTAGCTTTGAAGGAAAACCCGTGGCGGGAGGAGACCTGGAAGGGGTCATGTTTGGTTTGAACCTCCTCTCTGACGTCAGCCAAAATAAAGTCCGTCCGCGGCTCTTTGAGCGCAAGAGAGTGATAGTAATTGGAGGTGGTAATGTGGCTTTTGATGCTGCCAGAACCGCCCGACGACTTGGCGGAAAAATTACCCTCGTGTGCCTGGAGAATGAAGACAAATCTTCCAAGGATGGGATACCGGCCGATGTTGAAGAAATCGAAGGCGCCATTGAGGAAGGAATTCAAATCGTCTATTCCCGCGGTGTGGAAGAGATAATTGGTGAGGATGGGAAATTCAAGAAGATAAAGTGCCCTCGGTGCACATCGGTCTACGACCAGATGGGATACATCGGATTCAATCCCAAGTTTGACAAGAGTGACGTGATATATCTTGAGGGAGACGTGCTG